>CAYFQZ010000622.1:0-6304 GCA_964345305.1 uncultured Ignavibacteria bacterium
GGAACAAATCGTTCACATATCGTTGTACTACGGCCATCTTTCGAATACGACTTCAGCCGGACGTAATGACGGTTCCGTTCAAAGTCCTTCTCTGTCTCCACGTACGTGCAGGGATGTCCGAAATCGATCCACGTGCCGCTGTTGGCGTACACGTACGAGGCAGGGACGCTAGGGGGCTTCCCCAGCAGGTCCTCTGCCCACGTCACCACCTTGTTCCGGGAGGAGTACCAACTCCTGAGGATGGGACGGTGGGTGTGGCCGCAGATGGCGATCCTGAAGCCATTGTCTGGCCCAAAGTACTGCTTGTAGATGCACTCGGCGAGACCTCTGAGCACGATCTTAAGGTCCGTGGCCTTCGTACGGGTGCGCCCCCTCCATTCCTGGAGAATCTCGCTATACACCTTGCCAACGTCGCTCGTGTACACGGATCGAGTATCGTTCCCCAGGTTGATCGGCGAATACTCGTCCAGTCCCGAGTCCTCGGCAGTGGCCAGGAAGGCGTCCTCTGGAATGTCCAGGTGGCCTTTCAGAAACTCCTCCACGAACTTGTCGCAGATGTCCAGAACGTTTTCGTGTTCCCCGGTGGTGGCCACCTTGTGAGCCACGACCCGCGAGAAGTAGTATCCGAGCGGGAGGTATTGCGGCATGGAGGGGAGCCGCAGCGTCCAATCGTCCGTGGCGCAGAAGGGGCCGTACTCGTGGCCGTGCTCCGCCACCAGTTGCCCGTCCGAATAACGCCTCCACCTCGGGTATTTGTGCTCCACAGAGTCATCCACGAACTTGATGCCGCAGAAGGCATGCTCCATGAACGGCTTGCAGACCAGGATGTCGTGGTTGCCCGCCACGTAGGAAAGCCTGTGCTCTCTCGCCAGCTCGCGGAGCTGGCCGACGATGGGCTTGTTGTCGTCAGTCTGGCAGATGCGCTCGTAGAAAGGGGAAGAAGAGGAGGAAGAGACGGGAAGCGCGGGGTCTATGTCCGAGGGAATAACCCACCCGTCGAACAGGTCTCCCAGGACGACCACCTCCTCCACATCCTGGGACTCTAGCTGAGCCCTCAGAAATTGCTCTACCAGGGGGATGTTTGCCCGCAGCCACCCATAAGGATATGGGGTGTCGGTGCCGTGTAGGGCGCGCTCATCTCCCATGTGAAGATCGCTGATAAAGATTTTCTTCGCGCCATTCTCACTCATCGTTGCTTCCTCCTCAAGGCTTGACTTGGTCCTGTGATGGCGGTTATGAACCCGCAACTCGCGCGTCACTCGTTGTGCGAGGACGAGAAAATGCCTCAATCCGAGGGGCTATCGAGGTACTCATTTAGGCGTACCTGCACCCAGTCGTCGCCGTAATAACCATAGTGACAGTGTATCGTCTTGTTCTTGAGATCCATGAGGGAGACGGCGCCTCTTATCGGGAGGTGTTTCCAAGCGTCAGGATCTGGCTTCTTGCAAAACAGCCCGCAGCACCAGCACTTCGGAGGATTGTAGTAGTCTGGAAACTTGCGGTGCGTCGGATTTGTATCTGGATCTGGATCTGGTGTGAGAAAGTCAATAATCCCCTTTGCGTCTTCAAGAGTCAGTTGTTTTTTCTCCGATAATGTGGTAAGAAGTTGATTGTTCAACTCGTCATATCGCCATTGAACATCGTCGTAGTCTTTCGAAGCAACCAGGTTGGTCCAGGGATGCATGGCGAAGAGCCGCATTTCGGGGATGATGTAGTGGTTCGTCACCAGAACGAGGTGGGAGCTATGTTCTCTCTGGGGGGCAAAGTAGTACCCGAGAGGGCAATTCGTGTCCTTCCACGACTCGTCGATATACCCTCTCTCCGTGAATGCGGCGGGGTCGTACTTCTTGCCAGATAGCTTGAACAACGGTTCGTTGAACGCCAGGTACTCATCAGGGTACTTGTAACCACTCCACCGCACCATCAATCCTTGCCTGAATGTAGAGCCGGAGGTACGCGCCCGGTCCACAGATGACCGGTCGGGCAAGTGGCGGATCAATTGCCCCGGCAGTTGGGGGAAAGAGTGCTCCCTCAGGTGTTTCTCTAGATAATCGTTCACGTAGGGGGCAAAACCGGCGTCGTCCACGTCCACCTTGCACCCTGCTTCGATGACGCATGCCCTGTGCGCGTCGTCGCCCTCGTAACCTGCGAGAATATAGTTCCACGAGACCCCGCGTTGGGCCTCCACCATGATTTCGACCGCCTCCTGGCAGTTCGTTCCGTTCTCGATGCTGTAGCGGACAAGCAGCATCGAGTTGAATCCCGGCCGGGACGGATCGCAGTTTCCCGAAGGCGCCATGTCCACGCCGACGCCCAGCCCCCGGGCGTTCATTCCGGCGGCAGAGCCGATCATACCCGGCGCAGTCAGGCTCACGAAAGGCTGCTTTGCTTCGCCGACGTGATTCTGCCCAACAGGGTTCTGAATGATCAGGCAGGCGGTGTCCTGAAACACGCCGGCCGTGGGGAACATGAGGTCCCTGCCCAAGAAGTGCCCATTGTCCTCCACGTGCGGCCCGAACACGGAGAAAGCGTTACACATGAATGGAACTCGCAGGTGCTTGTGCGTGATTACGTGAGGCAGCCTCCTGTCTACCCCCACCGGCATGCCGCCTGTGTAGACGTAGGACAGCAGGGCGTCGATGCTGACATTGAGCACCCACAGCTCTGTCCAGTTGACCTGCGTGTGGGGGTTTGCTCTCCTGCAACCGGCCAGGATCCCCTCCAGTTCCTGCTTGTACTCGTCGGGAACGTCTGGATAGATGTTGGCCGACAGTAGGTACAGCAGCACCTCCAGGGTTTTGGCGACTCTGTCCTCCAGCCACGGCCACACGTCGAGATCGATGAACTCGAAAACGACCCTTTCGAGGAACTCCGTGCACATCCGCGCGACGTCCGGCTCCGCCATCCATCCCAGGAGGTACCCCATCTGGTAGGGGGTGCCTTCGACGTAGTAGGCATTTTTGTTCTCTCTCCCATGGACATGTATGCAGGCGGTCGAGTTGCATGCCCTTATACCAACCTGTCCTTCGAATACGAATACATCTTTGTCACGATCGACCTCGAAGGGGTGCTCTTCGCCCTGGAAGGCCTTTATGATTCGTTCGATTCTTGCGTCTGGACTTGACATTCTTCACCTCCGTCTGCTGAATCCTGTTGACTTGCTCGATCACGATGCACACGAGGTAAACTATACGCCAGTCTTGGCGTTCTTGCCAAGCCGCCTTGGCAGAGGACGGTGGGTCTACTCAGGCGGTTGGTGGCCTCCGGCGATTACAGCCCAGGTGTCCAGGGCTCCGTTAAAGCTCGTATACAGGCCCCTCTGCTGATAAATGTATGTGGCCCACGCTTCTTGCACGGCGTCGGGAAGATCGCCGTTGATCACGGGATCAGAGACGTTGCGGACGAAGCCAAAAGCCGTCTTGTTTTGACACACCATACCGATGACCGCGTTGTCCATTTCGACGATACAGCCAATATCATCTAGCTCGTTCTTGGTCGTCCCGAACAGAAAGGAATCCGTCGTGATGATGGGCGAGTCCACAATCTTGAGCCGAGAGTCGGGAGCGTTTGGCGAAATATGTGCCCCTGCGGGGTATTGTGGACTGATCGGGAGGATCTCATAACCGGCAACCTGTATAACCATCTTTTGCGCTGTGTCGATCAAGTCGGTCGGTATTTTCCAGTCCGATTGGTACGTTTTGCCATTGAAGCTAGCGTTTCTAAAATCCTCCAGCAAATGGAAGCACGCCTGGTTCGTGATCAGGGCGCAACCAAGCGCATCTTCTTCCCGCACGCCGCCTGCGGTTCCGATCGAAAGAAAGAGGCCCGGCTGGGCCTCGTCGCATACTTGCGCGACGAACTGACACAGGGGCAAATCGGTACCATCTTGTGCCAGGTGCATTTCGGACTTGATCAGTAGGACTTGCAGCCCGGCTATTTCTACCATGCGAAACAGCCCCCACGCCTGCTTGGAGAGCGAAGGCGCGTGTCCCTGCCAGGTTGCCTTTACATCTTCCATGTACTGGTGGATGGTATAGTAGTCGCGCGAATATTGGCACCAGGGTTCGCGCCACCATGCCTTCTCCACATCGCTCACCCTCATCTTTAGATCGTAGCTGCAGAAGACGTGGTCAAGCGCCGCCCACTCTGCCACTGTCCACGTCATAACGATCACGTCGGCCTTGGGAAGTGGTGCGGAAGGCTCCCAATCGCTTGTTGAGAGTCTCAGGTCCACAGGTTTAGGTTTTTGCCAGTCGCTGACGCCAACGGATGCCCATTCGATAGGCGGCAGTCCATCCAGAGGGGCAATCGTGGAGTCAGGTTTCTCCGGTATGGCGTCATGAAGCCAGGCCAGCAACTGTTGATGCTGTGGACGATTCGATTGTGAGGATTGGTTGTCCATCGCGTTTCTCCTTTGGGGCGGATGTTTGGTCGCTAGCACTGACGGTGTGTTTGACGTCTTTGACGTCAGGGTCAGCATTTGCCTCCCTTGTAGATCAACCTTGACGTTCTTGATCCTGTGGTCTTATTCAGCCTCTCAACAGCATCTTCTATGTCAGTTATGAGTTGATTCAACTTTTCTCTGGATACTTTCTGTTGGACCACTACTCGCAGCACCGGTGTACCCTTATCAGGAGGTAGGACCTGTTCAGGTGAGGTCTTGGGCAAAACATAAGCGGGGACGATCCATCCTCGCATCCGTAGCTCATCAGACAGGTCAGTAAGATTCCACAACGGTCGTTCGATACCCTCGGCCCAAGAGAGCACTACAATTGGCAGGTGTGCAGCGTCGCTGAGGTTTTGGAACATCTTGCCAAGTGTGGCGCTACTCATCACACCATTTAAGAAGGCATTAGCACCCTCCAGGCAGTTGTCGATGATACTCTGGTAACCTGAGCGACCGAACCTCAAGTAATTGTAGTACTGCAGGAGGATCACGCTTGCCCCTCGAGAGAAGTTCACCGTATAGTCGGTGAAATTGCCTCCCAGATAGGTGATATGGTAAACCAGCAAGGGATCCACTACCGAGCTATCTCTGAAAATCACACTCCCCATGCCCGGATAAGTCATCCCATATTTGTGGTTGGATACATTGATAGACCGTACTCTGTGGGTATCTGTGAACTTGAAGGGAATCTCCGAACCATTGGAGGAAAAAGGCAGGATGAAACCAGCGCTGGCAGCATCCACGTGAATAGGAATATCCAGATTCAAGGACGTTGCTGTTTAGGTCTTGCAGTAATCTTCAACGGCTCGGTCGATTCCCACAACATCATCAGAGTTACCTGTGAATGTAGTACCCACTACAGCACCAACAGCCATTATTAGCTCACCAATGGTCCTGTCTCCCTGAGGATTCAGATAGTTCATATATTGCTTGACTTGCTTTGCATAGCAGGAAGCGGGATCCTCAATTCTGGTTTCGAGGATCTGGCGGATATCGTTGCCCGAAACCGTGTATGGGGGGCAGTCCATCTCCACATACAGTGCCAAGGCACCATAATACCTGCAAAACTTGTCCCAGCAACTATGTGCGTGTGCACTCATTAGCACTACGGGGCGGTCTTGAGGATCAGCTTTTTCCTGCATGAGATTCGCCCGATTGATTTGGTTCCACTTGTATTTGTGCGCAATCAGGCCGAGCATCACCGCCTCAGAAGAGCCAATGGTTGCAGAGCCATACAAGCCCCTAGCTGTGTCTGGATCGGTGTCTCCTTCATCAAAGGTTGTGCCATACTCTTTGGCCAACATCCAAATGCACCGCTTCTCGGCCAGGTTTGATGCTGGGTATTCTTCGTGGTCGATGAAGTTCTTGCCCAAGTTCTCGATCGCAAGCCTCCGCCCCCATTCATCTTCGTACGTGTTTACAAAGGTAGCCAGATTCAGCCGCGGTCTACCATCAAGGAGTAACTCATCCATGACTATTTGATAGGCCGAATCAGGAGCCATCGGACCGTTGGGAATTTCTGTCTTAGGAGCAGCAATGGCGAATTCCTCTCTTCCGTAAAGCGGAGTGAGGGTAAGATAAGTTTTGTTCTGCTCTCGGTGTCTTGCCATGACTTGTTCTCCCAGGTTGAATCAAGAAGACGCCTCTAATCACACCGACCACCTTCCTGTCCTGCTGCGAACAACTCCCAACCTGCTTGCCGGGCTCCCTCTGCAATTCCTTGCATCTCTTCGAGGAACTCCCAATCGATGTATGGAACGAAAATCTTTTCTACACCTCTTCCAGGAGAGGGTAGATGTAGTTCACGAAGCATATTGCAACTAGTACCGTGCCATAGTTCTCCTCGACGAAGAAATC
>CAYFQZ010000623.1:0-5781 GCA_964345305.1 uncultured Ignavibacteria bacterium
GGATGGGATATTTCCTTTTTCTCCTTTTGGCCTGGCTGCTTTTTTTGAATACCCAGATGACCATTGCTGAAGCCCTGGTCAGGCAGAATGCCGACGTAACCTGGAATGTGTCAGGGCGGGTGAGACGGTTCTTCAAAGAGGACATCAAGAAGGTCTACTTCCTGTGGTGGATCGTCTATCTGGTGATCTCCTTTGTTCTGATCGGCCTGCAGAATTTCGTTTCAGGCGCGAATCCGTTCTCGTATGTCACCACTGCCGCGATGCTTTCGTTCGTTACGCTGGTCTTCTCCATGGCCGCAACCTTCGTGGGAACGCTTGTTCTTTACCGTCACCAGAGCATCGCCCGAGTGAAGCCAAGTATCGTTTGGGTCGTTGTCATGGGTGTTGGACTCATCGTTCACTTATACTTGATTATTCGAGCATCCGGTTATTTCTTTGGTTTCTGGAGGTAGGATGTTGATCCGTACATGACTTCGAGTATGCGCAAAAGCTGTAGGGACGATTCATGAATCGCCCCTACAATCCGTTATTCAATACCAGAAGCTAAAATGACCAACCATGAAATCGCACAGATACTGGTTCACATCTCTGATATCTTGGACATCCAGGGAGAGAATCCGTTTAAGATCAGAGCCTATATCAAGGCAGCTGAGACGGTGGAGGGTCTGACCTATCAGCTTTCCTCTCTGGAGGACAAAAGCGGCATGAGAGAGCTTCCGGGGATCGGAGAGGCCATCGCCAAGAAGATCAAGGAGCTTCTGGAAACGGGAAAGCTGAAATACTACGAGGATTTGAAGAAATCCGAATACGCTCCGCTGGTGGAGTTCCTAAGAATCCCCGGCATGGGTCCGAAACACGCGAAACTGGTATATGACCAATTGGGTATAAGTACGGTTGAAGGATTGCGCAAGGCAGCCGAGAAAGGGAAGCTAAGAGAGCTTCCTGGCTTGGGTGAGAAGGTGGAGCAGAATATCCTGCAGGGAATCCGGCAGGTGCAGAAATACAAAGAGAGGCTTCCCCTGGGATTCATATATCCGCGAGCTCACGACATCGTCGATCAGCTGGCCAAGATCAAAGAGGTCAAGCAGATCACCCTGGCAGGCTCTTTGAGGCGGATGAGGGAGACCATAGCGGACGCTGACATTCTGGTAGCCTCTGAAAAACCCAAACCCGTGATGGACGCCTTCGTTAAACTTCCCCATGTGTCAAAGATTGTTGCCAAAGGAAGCACCAAATCCAGCATCCCGACCAAAGATGGTTTTCAAGTGGATCTTAGGGTGGTCAAGCCTGAAAGTTTCGGCGCGGCCCAACACTACTTCACCGGCTCCAAGGCACACAATATAAGGATCAGATCGCTGGGAATCGACAGGGGACTGAAGGTAAACGAATACGGTGTGTTCAAAGGGGAGAAAAGCATCGCCGGTAAAACAGAGGAGGAGGTCTTCAAAGCGGCTGGGCTTCCTTTCATTCCTCCCGAACTGCGCGAAGACCAGGGAGAGATTGAGGCGGGATTGGAAAAGCGGCTACCTCCTCTGGTCGAGTTGAAGGATTTGAAGGGCGACCTGCACGTCCACAGCGAGTGGACCGATGGTCACGATACCATCGGGCAAATGGCACAGGCGGCAAAGAAAAGGGGGTACCAGTATCTTGCTATCTGCGATCATTCTCCCACCATCGGCGTCACCAATGGGCTCGACGCGAAGAGACTGAGAAGGCAGATGCAGGAGATCGATAAGCTGAACGAGGAAATGGCCCGGACAAGAGGAAGGAAGAACTTCAGGATACTCAAAGGGATCGAGGTAGACATCAAATCCAACGGTCAATTAGACCTGGAGGATGATATACTAAAGGAGCTGGACATCGTCGTGGCAGCGGTACACACCAAGTTCGGGCAGCCGGAAAAGGAGATGACCCGAAGGATCGTCAACGCCATTGAAAACCCACACGTCGACATCATCGCCCATCCCACGGGCAGACTTATCGGGAGAAGAGAACCCTATAGTGTAGACACGGACAAGCTGATGGACGCGTGCAAGGCCTCTGGGAAGGCTCTGGAGGTGAATGCTTATCCGGAGAGGCTGGATCTTTCCGACCTGAACTGTCGCAAGGCCAAGGAGAAAGGAGCCAAAATCGCCATCTCCACCGACGCGCATCGGGACCGGCACCTGGATTGGATGAGCTTCGGCATAGCTACCGCGCGACGGGGCTGGATTGAGCCGGAGAACGTAATCAATACTCTCACGTTATCTGGACTGCTGAAATGGTTAAGGCACTAAGCTAATTCTAATCTTGAGGTCTAAACATGCAGCGTCAACAATTTCTTCCCTGGCAGAATTTCGCTTTGCCCTTCATAGCCGTTGGAGCGGCTACGGTGTTCTTGTACTTTGCCAGCCCCATAGTCATACCGGTGATAATAGCGGCTTCGCTGGCATACGTGCTTAACCCCGCGGTCGGGCTTCTCAAGAGAGTCAAAGTCCCTCACGCCCTGGCGGTGATCCTGGTTCTGATCATAACCTTCTTCGTTTTGGGGATCGTGGGGTATCTCCTGTTCGTTCAGGTAAACAGCCTGGCCCGCGATCTTCCCGGCTACTGGAATACGATAGTAGAATCCTCCTCTGAGTTCTTGAGCGAGTACCAGGAGATATTCCCGCAGGCCGAAGGCTCGGAACTGAAGGGCCTGCAACCGCAGGATTTCTCCGGGGTGACCAAGTATCTGTTCCGCGGGATCAGCTCAACCATCTCGTTTCTGTTCAGCGTTCTTCTGGTGCTGTTTTTGACCTTCTTCATCCTCAATGATCAGCACATGCTGAAGAACAAGTTGATTCGAGCGTTCAGCAAGTCCAAGGAGAGAACCGGGGTGGAGATAATGGAGAAGGTGAACAAACAGATCCAGGGGTTTCTATTGGTCAAGTTCGGCACCTCCTTTGTTTTGGCGATATTTCTCACCCTGGGCCTGTTGATCATCGGAGTAAACTATGCTTACGTCTGGGGACCTTTGGCAGGTGTGTTGAATCTGATCCCTTACGTGGGGCCCATCATCGGCGCCATCCCCCCGCTGATTGTGGCGGCCATCCAATTCAAGGCCTGGATGCCGGTGATTTGGGTGCTGATTCTGTTTCTGGTTTTTCAAAATCTGGAAGGAAATCTGGTCACCCCCAAGCTAATGGGGGACAAGCTGAACTTAAGTCCCCTGGCCATCTTAGTCTCGGTGATGTTCTGGACCTGGCTGTGGGGCGCCATCGGGATACTCCTGGCCATCCCCATCACCGCATCGGCCAAGGTGATCTGCGATCATGTAGAGGCTCTTCAGCCCATCGGAATACTTTTAGGCGGCAAAAAGGACAGGTAAGCTGCAAAGAGAGGCCCCTTACGTCCTCTTCAACAGAGGGTTGAGCCGAAGATTTGCCCTTACACCATTGCATTCGAATACGGGAGTCCGTATTCTCAGGAAAGGATAGACAGATATGATCGAGAACATAATCTTTGACTTGGGCGGGGTCCTGGTTACGGACGTCCCTCTATGGGAAATAGCAGAGGAGCTGTCAGAGAGATTCTCCATCCCAGCGGATGAGCTGCACTCCTATCTTTATCCCACCCCGCACTGGACCCGCCTGACCTCGGGTCAGATCTCGGAGGATGAGTATTGGGATGGTTTTCTAAAGCTGGCCAAGATCGATATTGACAAGACGGAGCTGAAAAAGAGGGTCCGTCTCGAGCTTCGCCCGCTCGAAGAGAACGCAAAGGTTTTGCCGCTTCTAAAGACCCGCTACAGGCTGGCAGCCCTATCCAACCACGCCAAGGAGTGGGCCGAGTTCATGCAAAGCGAGTTTGAATTCTTTGGCAACTTTGAGCAGATCATCTTCTCCTGTGATGTCGGCCTGAGAAAGCCCGACCCCAAGATTTATCAGATGACCATGACGAAGCTGGGTTCCTCGCCTGATAGATGCCTGTTTGTAGATGACAAGAAGAGGAACACCGACGCGGCCGAGGCCTTGGGGATGGGGACCCTCACTCTGAACAGAGCCGCCGGACTGCGCGGCCAGTTGCTGCGCCTGGGAATAGAGTTGGGCCGGCCAGCAACCTGAAAAGTGGACTTCGGAAGAATATGTCCCTTCTAACCTGGATAGCCAAACTCAGCTCGTCCCTCTCTTACCGGGTTCTGCGGACGAAGCTCTCCTTCTTTGCCACCTGGATGAAGGAGACTTTTCTGCATACCTTCTACCGGGACAACTGTTCCCTCATGGCGGCGGCCATTTCGTTCTATGCCATCCTCTCTGTCATCCCGCTGTTCTTGCTCTTCATTTCGGTCTCTGGATTCATCCTGCACAGATCGGATCAGGCATTGCAGGCGGTCACCGACATTCTGCTGAAGACCTTCCCCGACTCCACAGTCGCCGTTTTCGGAGTCATATCCGACCTGATTCGAGCCAAGACGGTCTTTGGGTTGATCGGTCTGCTGGGTCTTACCTGGGCCGCATCCCGGATATTCTCGTCAGTGGAGAATGCGATGAACGTGGTGTGGAAGGTCAAGAAGGGGAGAGCTTACTGGCACAGCAAGTTTATTTCGCTGCTCTTGGTACCGATTTCGGTCTTGATCATGTTATCGTCTTTGGCCTTCACCGCCTTCTACACCGTGGCTAAGGATCTCCGGGTGCCTCTGATCGGACTTAAGGTTAGCGAGGCTGGCCTCCACAGCAAGCTGTTCGCGGTGATCCTGCCGCTGGTTTTGGGTTTCGTATTGTTTTTCTTGGTCTACAAGATCATCCCCGGCAGGAAGGTTGACACCAAGGCGGCTTTAATCGGCGCGGCCTGCGCCAGCGGCATGTGGGAGGTGGCCAAGCTCCTCTTCGATATCTACATTAAGAACTATGCTCACATCCACAAGATCTACGGGTCCTTCGGAACCTTGGCGGTGATGTGCTTCTGGATTTACTACTCCTCCTTCATTCTGCTGATCGGCGCAGAGATCGGGTCCAACTACGAGGAAACAAAAAGCGGCAGGCAGCTTCAGAATCTCGACACGGAAGGAGGCGTACCGACCGCCCTTCCTGCAAGTTAAGCCGGGCGCAACCGGTGGCTCACAGCTCTGCTGTGAGATAGTTGAATGGAACAATCAGAAGTAGGTCAGGAGCCGCAGGCTCCTGACAGCAAAATTCAAGTTTCAAGCGCATGGCTCACAGCTCTGCCGAGAGATGGGCAGTTAGCAGAAAGTATCAGTCGTATTTGGCTTCTGATCAAAACGCTTGAGCAGGTCAAATAAAGGAAATCAATTGCAGTTCACTTTAGTGAACTGATAAGAAAAAATAGAAACTGGTCGGCTTTAGCCACACAAAAAACCAAGCAGCCTTTTTCAATAGCTATGCAAGAGCGAGGCGGCTGAAGCCGGATAGGTATAAGCGTGTCTTATCAGTTGCTTAAAAGCAACTGGAATGGACGCAGGAAATCAGTTGCAGTTCACTTTAGTGAACTGATAAAAGAAAACAGAAACTGGTTGGCTTTAGCTACACAAGAAAACAAGCAACCTTTTTTAGTAGCTATGCAAGAGTGATGTGACTGAAGCCGGATAGATACAAGCTTGTTTTGTTAGTTGCTTGAAAGCAACTGGAATAGAGAGAATCGAAGTCAGTCAGAAGCAAGGCGGATGGCTCGCAGCTCTGCTGTGAGATAGTCGGATAAGATGATCAGCCTGGGTGCCCAACCGCCTGCCGTCGGTTGAGATTCGCCATCTCTTGTGTGTCATTCTGGGCGAAATGTTCAAAAAGTGTTGCTCGAATGGCAATC
>CAYFQZ010000624.1:0-1503 GCA_964345305.1 uncultured Ignavibacteria bacterium
TGTCACCAAGAAGATGACAGTTGCCCAATAAGAAAATACTTCCGAACAGTAAGTAGTGTCGACCTGCGTGTCTGTTCTATTTTTGATGCGAAATCAAGGGAGTTGAGCCTGAAAAATGAGACGGGCAGTTTTATGTATCTGCGTATCGTTCGTTCTCTGTGGGACAGTCTACGCGAAGGTTGAGCTGGAAGAAGGCGTGAATCAGCTTCAAAACGGCGATTTCGAGCAATGGAGCCTTGGTCTCTGCTTGGAGCGGGTAGACGATGATGAGCCCGGCTCGCCAAGATGCAGAATTCCTGCTGTATGGGAAATAGAGGATTGGGCAGCGGGAGTTATGGGAGCCATCGAACTGGACGATAGGGAAGTGCATAGCGGAGATTTTTCTCTCAAGGTAACCGCTATATCTATAGACGGAACAGCTTGGCACTTCAAGGTAAAACAGGACAAGCTGAGTCTTGAAGGCGGACAGCGGCATACTATCAAGTTCTGGGCGAAGGCAGAAGCGCCGAGGGTGGTGGAGGTATGCCTTCAGATGAATCACGAGCCCTGGGATGTCTACTTCATTGAAAGTATCTATCTTACAGAGCATTGGCGGGAGTTCGTTTTTGAAGTGACTCCTCCAGTGGATAATGAGCAGGAGCACTGGCTTGCATTTCACTGTGGTCAAAGTCTGGGCGTCTGGTGGCTGGATGATGTGCGATATTACAGAGGCAGCCCCAATGACGAGAAGCCGGCAAGGCCAAGTGTCGATAAGGAACCAGTTGAGATAGAAAGCTTTGGTGGAGCAAAGCCGGCAGCTTTGCATGTGGAAGGCAGCAAATTGAAGAACACTAACGGCGATATTGTTCGGCTTCAAGGGGTCAATGTCGCCAGCCTTGAGTGGTCTAATACCGGAGACGCTCAACTATTAGAATCAATCCGGGTGGCCATCCATGATTGGAATGCTAATGCTATTCGGCTGCCTCTCTCTCAAGATCGGTGGTTCGGCAAAGCAGAAGGTCAGAACGATGGCGGCAAACTATATCGGCTGATCGTGGATGAAGTTGTGCGGTACGTTGGTGAAAAGGAATCCTATGTCATCCTCGACCTGCATTGGTCTGATGCCGGGATCTGGGGTAAACGTATCGGACAACACTGTATGCCAGACATGAACAGTGTCGATTTCTGGAAAAGTGTTGCCGCGCGCTATGCTAATGATCCCGCTGTCCTTTTCGATCTCTACAACGAACCTCATGACGTACATTGGGACATTTGGAAATTCGGAGGATCGGTGAGAGAAGCAGGATCAGTCTACACATCGCCGGGAATGCAGGGACTTCTCAATGTGGTGCGCTCAACTGGAGCAAGGAACATCGTTATAGCTGGAGGGTTGGACTGGGGTTATGATCTGTGGGGTATTCCCAAGTATGCACTGGACGATCCATACGGAAATGTTATGTATGGCACGCATATTTACCCCTGGAAAGGCAACGAGCCGGACTGGAATGAGCGTGTGGGACACGT
>CAYFQZ010000625.1:0-5144 GCA_964345305.1 uncultured Ignavibacteria bacterium
TTGGGGTCCATTCCCTAAGAGAATCCTCTACTTCCGCTCGCTTGAAATCCTAACTGCGTGAAGAGAGAGGAGAGTCGCAGAGGCCGCCGGGATTTGATCCCGGTGGCCTCGGAGCAAAGGTAAGAAGACTGGCCTCGTCAGAGAGAAGAAGAGTTCACCTCCACAGCGGATTGGTAAACAAGCTTGGCCTGCTCCACATTGACGGGATGAACCGCACGTAATCCGTGGGCGCTGGCCCCTCTTTAAAGATGAAATTCAGCAGAATCACGACATCCTCCAGATCCGTGATACGATTCGCGTTGACGTCTCCCTGATCAGCGTATGGAATCGGATCCGGGCCGTGCTTATAAAGGTAGTTGAGCAGATAGACCACGTCGCCTAAATCCGGAGGACTCGGCGCCCCCTGGCCCGAGGGTGTTACGTCTCCTCTATATAGACCGACGTACCTCAACACCATATGCCGCCACTGCAGCCAGCTTAGTGCGTCGCTCAGGTCTCTGCCGAAGTCGATCCAGATCTCGATGCGTTTTTCACCAGGATTCAGTGAGAACGGCGGTGCCACCATCAACACGCAGTAGTCGGACGGATCAGGGTCGAACCAGCCGGCAAATCTGTAGTGTGGATCAGGACTAGTCATGAGCTCGAACAGGTACTCTCGATTGCTCTGACCAAGGGGATTCCAGCAGAAGTTCCAGTCATCTACAAACAGTTCGTGCATAGCATCGAAAGCGATCATGCCGTGCATCAACTCGTCGTAGAATGGGGCAGTCATGGTGCCGCATACGATCGTGGGGTCATCAACGTCGTATTGGTACATCAGGTTGTGAAGAGTGTCCATCTCCAACCAATTGTTACAGCAACTCCCCACGTCCCAATCTTCGAAGATGCCGGCATAGAGCAAGGGGATGGAGGTATCGGTGGGATTGTAGTAGATTTTGATTTTTATGGAGATGCTCGCGGAGGCATTCACCGGGCCGACGATGAATACCGAATCGTATTCACCGGGGACAGTGTCGCCGAGAAAGTGCGCGTATGCGACATTGGCGCCATACTGGGGTTGGTAACTTAAATCCAGATGCTCGGTCGGCCTCCAGCCCCAATGCTCGCAGTCATAAATGTCCAGGGCCATGTGGTCGGCATCGATGGTGGCGATCAAGAAGGTACCATCGTACAGGTAGTTGCTACCGTACCAGACGAAGTTCTCTTGGGAACCACTATTCCCCAACGCCCCGAAGTTGGTCGCCCTCTGCGCTCCTTGATAGAAATCCACCAGCTCTTCGTCGTAGGGCGGTTGGACTCTCAGGGTCACGCTGCGGGTCTTGGTCTGTCCATCCTCCCCCGAAGCAAGGAAGGTCAAAGTGTAATCTCCATAAGGCACATCAGCTCCGATAGTGACCGTCACATCGGACACATAAATCGGTGGCACGCCATTGGGAGCGAACGCAGCCGTGATGTCAGCCGACGGCGTGACGCTCAGAAGACTCAGGGTTACGGGCAGGTCGTAGAGTCCCAAGGCTCGTATCTCGATCTGGTAGAGCTCGGCGGGCGGGTCGCCAGGGGTCCCGTATGCGAAAGGCGGTGCGCACCCCATTGTGAAGCTAGGTTCGAAGCCGATGGGACAGATGAGAGCATTGATCTTAAACCCATACGGCCAGTAATCCTCCCACTCGGTGCCGCTCCAGCCGCTGGAACGCTGGTGGCCCAGGTCCCCGTCGTCGGACAGAATAGCCATAGTGTCTGCGGGCTCCCAGGCATGATCGAATCCGATGTGAAAAATCTCTCCCGGATCAAAGATAATGTTGCGAGAATAGGCATCTACCTCAGTGTAATCCGGGTAGTAGTTCATCTCCTCAAACGCCAAATGGAAGTCCGCTATTGCCTGGTAAGGAGGGTTGTTATCCAACGGGAAGGTGCCATCAGAGAGCCAGACATAAAAGTCAGGATCAGGGGTGCCCTGGGTACCGTTCCCGTAGAATGCGAACTGGAGTCCTTCCAGGCGCCCGCCGTGATCGGCAGGCATCTCGAACTTCATGTTGATGAAATGGTCGTTCGGCGGCACCTTCCAGTAGTAGACGCCGTACAGACCGCCTATAAGCGTCTCCACGGTGGTATCACACGGCGCCTGATCGCAGTCCGGGTGCTCGGTGAAGCCGCCTACTCGGATTATCGGGCAACCGGGGCACGGTGATGTCCAGAAATCATGCCACTCCCACCACGGCGGGGAGTTTGCTCCGCTTGCATACCACATCCAGGCATGGCAGGTGTCGCATGCATCGGTGCTGTCGTCAAACGTGAGGCTCGGTGTTGATCCCGGAGCTCCCGAGGCATACTTGACGCTGATAAAGAAAGGCTCCCACAGGCAGACTGGCTCCGGCAACTGAATCACCGCCATGTCAGGATACATGGTGGTAACTGTCGTCGGGCCTGTCTGGTATATTCGGGTCCCCGGACCATCACAGCTATCATGACACACCAGGTATACACTGAGGTCTATGTCCACGGAGTCCACCACGGCAAAATCCTGGAGCAAGAACTCCACCTGGTGAATCTTGAACGGATAGACCGGCTCCTGACAGTACACTCCGGGATCGAAATACTTCGCCACGGCGTCTCCCGCAGCAAACTGGTCAAAATAGGATGCAGGGGCTCCCTGATCTTGCACTAGGTAGCAGTCTGCCTTATCCGTCGGGAAAAGCGGAGTGGCAGGAAAGGACTCGGCCCCTTTGACTACGGTCACTCGTTGTTCGGGTGGATTTGTCGGCTTCCTCTCCGTCAGGAGGGTGGTGTCAAGTTTTATCTTGTTGAGCAGCCTCTCCTGGCCTTTTTGCGCGGCATGAGCTGTCAAGCCGATAAGAACCACCGGCAAAACAATCAAGAGCGCAACTTTCCGGATCATCTGTTCTCCTTTGTTATGGTACAATATGTAGCGTCCGACTCCCGGACGAGGTCAATTCCACACCGGATTGGTGAACAAGCTTGGCCTGCTCCACATGGACGGGATGAACCGCACGTGGTCAACCGGCGGAGGCCCGTCCTTGTAAATGTAGTTGAGCAGGTAAACCATATCCTGCACGTCCACGTTGTTCTTGGGGCACTCGAAATCCAACTCACCAGCATACGGTCCCTTGCCGTCTACGTTACCCTGATCGGCAAACGGCAGAGGCGCAGGGCCGCCTTTGAACAGATAGTTTTGCATATAGACTAAATCGCTGACGTCCAGAGCGGGCAGTTCCAGGGTGTCCGAGGCGTTCACGTCTCCCCTGTAAAACCCTACGTATCTTAAGATCTTATGCCACCACTGCTCCCAGGTCAGCCCGTCATTCAAATTCCTTCCGAAATTAATCCAGATCTCTATATGCTCCTCCCCCGGATTCAGGGAAAAGGGCGGACTTGTCATCAACGTCGAGTAATCTTCCGGGTCCGGAGACCAGTAACCCGGATATCTGTGTTGAGGGGCAGTCATGAGCCTGTACATGTATGCGGGACCAGGTTCGTGGCAATGAAGGAAACAGCTGTCGCCGGTCGGATAAACCTCGGTGGGATTATACACGAAGGTCATATTGTGGCAAAACTGATCGTAGAACGGAATGCTCATGATACCGAAGACAGCGGCGGGATCAGCCACATCATACATATACATGATATTGTGGAGGGTGTCCATGCCGCCCCAGTTGGGGTATTCGTCGCCTATATCCCAGTCTTCGAAGATGCCGGTCCAGAGTTCAGGAATCGGGCTGTCAGTCGGGTTATAATGGACTCTGACTTTGATGGAGAAATCAGTGCATTCCACATCCATGAGCCCTATAACAAAGAGCGAGTCATGCTCACCGGGGATACTGCTCGGATTTGTATGGAAGTGGCTGTATGCTATCTCACCGTAGTATTCCTCGTAGGGACTTCCGGGGCACCACGGATCGTAAGTCTTGGCTATGCGCTGGGTGGGCCAAAACCTCATACACTCGCAGTAATAAACCTGAAACGCCATGTGGTCTTCCTGAGGATAACCCTCAACAGCCGAAATGAGGGTCCCATCGAAAAGGTAGTTCGTGCCATACCAGACGAAGTTCTGGGCCGCATAATCGTCCCCGATAGCCCCAAAGTTTGAAGTTCTCTGGAGGCCATGATCGAAGTGCACCAGCGTTTCTTGGTATGGTCGCTGCAATGTCAGGTAGACTGTGCAGGTTCTGGTGTGTCCGTCGTCTCCCACCGCCTGGAAGGTCAGAACGTAGTCACCGTAAGGAACTGCGGCATCGGCGGCAATGGCCACATCCGAGCTGAACGGGCACGGGACTCCGTTGGGAGTGAACGTGGCCTGGATGTCAGCGGGGGGGCTGACGCTCAGCAGACTCAGGGTGACGGAATGAGAGTAATCCAGTATCGGAGTGAGTTCCACGTAATAGATGTTAACCGGTGGATCACCCGGAACAGCAAAGCCCACGGGAGGCCCGCAGCTCATGAAAAAAATAGGAACAGAGTAACCGAAAGGGCAGATGACGGCGTTGATGAGAAACTCGTACGGCCAGTAGTCTTCCCAGGCACTGCCGTCCCAGCCGCTGGAGCGCTGGCCACCAAATGATCCGTCATCCGACAGAGAAGCGAGCGTGTCGCCAGCCTCGAAGGAGTGAGAGAATCCGATATGGAATATCTCGCTAGGTTCAAAGATGATATTTCGCGGATAGACTTCGACCTCAGTATACCCGGGGTAAAAAACGATGTCCTCGTAGCCGAGATGAAAATCTGCTATGGCCTGGTACGGCGGGTTGTTGTCCAGGGGGAAAGTACCGTCAGACAGCCATACATAGAGATCGGGATCGGGAGTGCCGCTGGAACCACCGGCATACCAGGCAACCTGAAGAGCTTCCAGGCGTCCGCCATGGTCTAATGGCATCTCATATTTCATGTTGATGAACGGATCGTTGGGCGGGTGTTTCCAATAGTAGTAGGCAAAGGGACCTCCATAGAGCGTCTCCAGGGAGGTGTCGCACGAGGGTATGTCGCAGGCCGGCGACCCGGTATATCCGTTCACATATATCATGGGGGCGCCCGGAATGGGCGGTGACCAGAAGTCGGACCATTCCCACCAGGGGGGCGAATATCCGTCATACCACACCCAGGCATGGCAGGTGTCTATGGGAACCGAATTG
>CAYFQZ010000626.1:0-2099 GCA_964345305.1 uncultured Ignavibacteria bacterium
CCATATCGTCGCAAAAAGGATATGAAATGGCGGCGAGGTTAGCGTTGGTAAAAAGCACTACCGCTACCACAAGAAGGAGAACCCTAACGAGCAAGTTTAGTGCATAAATCAGGGCGGAACACATGGTGCCTCCTTGCTTTGGATTATTAGGTTAGATTCAAGATTCTAGTATTCTATTGGTGGTGATATTTCTGTGTCAACGGCCTGGCTATACCCTACATTTAAGCACCTGATTCCCACCTGTCAAGAGAAATCTCGCGCAAGAAGCACAAATATTGACCACGTTATTGTAGAATACCACAGAAAAGACCCTTCCCAAGAGGAAAGGGCTTCGGGTGTTGCTTAACAGCAGAGCATGAAGTTCACTATCTCACTCCGGCTCACGTCCCCCCCCGTGGATAGTTGGGCAGATATATCGGGTCTAACAGGTTGACTCGGCCATCCTGCGTAACATCTCACCTTCCCGGCGGCTCAGGTGTCACCATAGTCAAGCTAAAAGAGGATATACAAACCCCGGCTTGCAGAAGCTGGGGTCTCCTGTAAGGCCGGGCTGGCAAGTGATAAGAACTAGCAGCCCGGGGGATCTCCGCCCTTATACAGGTAGTTGATTAAGCTAACCACATCTCCCAGGTCTATTACTGCGTCGCAGTTAAGATCGCCAAGTCCGATCGGTTCGGGGGCAGGACCCTCTTTCCACAGATAGTTTATCAGATAGACGACATCCCCAAGCTCAATCACTCCCTCGCCATCCACGTTACCACGTGCGGTCAGAAGCAAGTTCTCGAACCAGATCCACTGGAACTCATCATAATAATCTACCGTCACCATGTCAACATCGGTATCGTTGTCCACGTCTGAGGCAAAGCTGGTTTGTCCTCCCCAGCCAATGTCGTGGCGGGTCCATGAGGGTGGAGAGCCTCCGTCGTTTTCGTACCAGCTTCCGTAGTCTCTGGGGTAGGCTATGTCAGCATCACCATCGCGGTCTAAGTCCGACACAAACATATATCGCCCACCCCACCATTTTTCACGAGAACCTCCCTTGTACACGAAGTGCGGAGTCCAAGAGGGAGGAGACTCCCCGCTGTTCTCGAACCATAAATCGTGACACACAACATCGATATCGGTATCACCATCTATGTCGGCGGCCAACACGTCCTTCCTTCCGCTACTCCCGATGGAGTAAATCAAGCGCTCAGTGAAAGTGGGCAGTGAACCACCGCTGCTCTCGTACCAGTACAACTCCCCATGCCCGATTGCGTACAACACCAGGTCAAAATCTGTGTCGCCGTCTACGTCTTCAGCGTATACACAGGTTCCAGTATTTAGAAAGGCACTGCAGGGTATGATATGCTCGGTCCAAGACGGTGGCGAGCCGCCGCCGTTTTCGTACCAGGCCAGGTAGCCCGTACCTCCCCACAAGATGTCGCACAATGTGTCGCCATTCATGTCAGCCGCATGAATGGATGGGCCCAGACCCCTCGACAAGCCGAAGCCCTTTGGCTGCGGAACGGTGTGCGAAGTAAACGAAGGTGGAGAACCCCCGTCATTCTCATGCCAAACCAATTCATCGCAGAAGCCCACAGCCAAGGCGGAAGATACCACGTCGACGTCATTGTCGTTGTCCAAATCCTCTGCACAGAGATCCATAACCATGCACCCTGAAGATAGGGAAGCCAGATCGCGTCGAATCCACGAAACAGGGCAGCCGCAAGTATTTTCGAACCAAATTACCTCCGCAAAGGTACCATACAGATCGCCCCTCAGAACGATAAGATCGTTAAGGTAGTCGCCGTCCAGATCGGCGGCGCAAACTGCTATTCCATAGTCTTCCGCTTCTGGTATTGCGTGCGGGGTCCATACAATTTGTCCGTCCATCACACTTGCCGTGCTTCTGCCCGCACTAGCCAACACCGTAACTCCGATCACCGGAATAATTGCTGCAGCAAAAACCGATTTTCTGAGGAATGCGCTTATCATGGCTCGTCACCTCCATTTCTAAGAGCCGTTGAAAAGACAAAAACCACACGTGCTTGCCGCTGCTGAAGCAGTGATAGAACCCCTTCTGGTCGTTGACCGTGAAGGACGGCGTCTTCTCGCGG
>CAYFQZ010000627.1:0-10309 GCA_964345305.1 uncultured Ignavibacteria bacterium
TCACGGATTGGTTGAGTTCCTGGATGATTTTGGCTTTGAGGAAAACGAGCTCATTACGCCAGGAGGCGTTCCCCACTTTCACAAAAAGGATCGAGTCTTTGATCCTGACCGGGCTGGCTTGGGCAGAGATGCGATCGCCTACCACCTTGCCCCAATTCAGAAGCACGGATTCTTCCCGTATCCTTCGATCAATCTTCAGACCCTTGAGAGTCCGGCTTAGAATCTTGTCCATTCTTTCGGGGCGACCGAGCTTCTTTAACATAACTCTTTAATATAATACAAATTACCCTGCCTGGCAATTAGTTTTTCAGCCTTCCTGTTTCTTCTGTCGGAAAAGAAAAAGGACCACTCCCCCCACGCGATGGTCCTTCCGGGTTCGGCGGATGGAACCCTTTTGTAGTTCAGCTATAAGCAGTAAACTTTTTTTATTCCGCCAGGCGAAGCGGCATCAGGAGGCACAGATAGGCCTCTCCCTCCTTTTTCTCGCTGGAGTAGATCTTGCCGGCCGAGACGGGACTTCCCAACTCAAACACCACCTCATCTCCTTCCATCTGCTTCAGTATATCCAAAACGTAACTTGCGTTATACCCGATGTCCATGGGATCGCCCACGTAGTCGCAAGGCAGATTCTCCTTGGCCTCCCCCCCCAGATCAAAGTTGGCAGACGACAGCTCGAGATCGTCTTTCTTCACCGAAAACTTGACCTGGTGGGTCAAGGTGTTGGCCAGAATAGACATTCTCCTGACCGCCCCGGTCAGGGAGTCCTTGTTTACCACCAGCTTCTTGCCGTTCTGTTTGGGAATGACCTGATCAAAATTAGGATAGGGGCCCTCAATCAAGCGGGAAGCCAACACCGTATCGCCCAAGTTGAAGATAATGTTGTTCTCCCCAAAGATGATCCCGATTTCGTTCTCGTCTTCCCCCAGCAATTTGCTCAAGAGGTTCAGAACCTTAGGTGGGATTATGATGTCCTCATGCAGCCCTTTCAATTTGGTGTTTTTCAGCGACATCTTGGCCAGCCTGTGGCCATCCGTGGCCACCATCTGCATCTGATTGCCCGATGTCTGCCATAAGACGCCATTCAAGGCTGGCCTGGTTTCGTCGGTGGAAACGGCAAAGATGGTCTTTCTGATCATCTTCTGGAGATCACCCCCGCCTAATCTTATCTCTTTGGCCAGATTGATGGCTGGGAGTTTTGGATACTCCTCGCTGGGGATCCCGGACAGCTTATAGTTCCCCCTCTCTGCTCTCAACTCCATCCGATTCTCCGTTATCTGCATTTCCACATCGCACTCCGGCAGCTCTCTCAGAATATCATAGAAGGTCCGAGCCGGAATGGTCAGGGTCCCCCTCTTGGTGGAACTTATGCCGAAGCCGCTGATTACGGAGACATCGAGGTCTGTGGCCGCCAAGGTGAGCTTCGACCCAGAAGCTTCCAGAAGCATATTCGACAGAATGGGCAGTGTGGTACGGGTGGGAACGGCATTCATGACGTTCTGAACAGACGTCAGTATTCTGTTCTTGGGCAGTGTAAACTTCATGGGTTTACCTCCGGTGGAATTCAACACTTTTCTTTCCGATTAACTTACTCAATAAGAATAGAAGAATTCTATTTTATCATAATAATTGAGTTGAAATGTTCAACCACCCAAAACAGTCCTTCCAGTCTGTTGTGCGGCTAGGGGTTGGACGGTCATCCGGGTTGAGGTTGTGTGTACAATAGTGTGGACAACATGTTGCCATCTGCAAAAATCGCGCACCCTCACGATGGGAAGCCTGTTTTCAAAAGGATTTCAACCAATTCTAAACATACAGGGAATTGATAATTGCGTCCACCTTCAACTTGAAGTCGGGGTCCTTCTTCAGATTCTCAGCCACCTGCGTGCAAGCATGGATGACCGTAGAATGATCTCTTCCCCCGAAATGAGCGCCGATACTCTTCAGAGAGTTACTGGTCAGGCTGCGCGCCAGATACATTGCCACCTGCCGGGCCAGGGCAATCTCCTGGGTCTTTCTTTTGGAGCAGAGGGCCTCCCATGGCAGGTTGTACACCGCAGCCACCTTCTTCTGTATCTGTTCCATGGTTACTTGTCTGGTTCCGTTCCTTATGGTGTCCTTGAGCACGTCCTTGGCCAGATCTACAGAGATCTCTTTTGAATTCAGCGAGGCGTAGGCCAGCAGCCTGATCAACGAACCCTCCAACTCACGGATGTTTGAAGTAACGTTATCTGCGATGAAAGTAGCCACCTCGATGGGTATGGGGGTACCGTCCGAATCCGATTTCTTGTTGAGTATGGCTATGCGGGTCTCCAGATCCGGTGGCTGAATGTCCGTCACCAGCCCCTGCTGGAAGCGGGAGACCAGTCTCTCTTCCACTCCCCTTATGTCCCTGGGTGGCCGGTCCGATGTCAGAACGATCTGCTTCCCACTCTGGTACAGGACGTTGAAGGTATGAAAGAACTGAACCTGAGTGCTCTCCTTGCCGGCGAAGAACTGGATGTCATCCAACAGGAGCACGTCCACGTTTCGATAGAAATTGACGAAATCTTGAGTGGTGTTGGAGGTGAGGGAGTTGATGAAATCATTGGTGAATCTCTCGCTGGTGGCATAGAGAACCCTTATCCCATCAAACGCATCTCGGGCATAATGGCCTATGGCCTGTACAAGGTGGGTCTTTCCCAGACCCACACCGCCGTATATGTAAAGAGGGTTATACTTGTTCCTGCCAGGTGTCTCGGCCACGGCCATGGCAGCGGCATGGGCGAACTCATTACTGTCACCCACCACGAAAGCCTCGAAGACATACTTCGGGTTAAGCCCCATCTCACCCAGGACATTCTCAGATGAACGCTCTTTGCCGGTCGGCCGCTCGAAATCCATGCTCATCTGGGGATGATAGTCTCTGGAGTCTTTGCTTACGTGGAAAGCCAAAGTGAAGTCTCTCTGCGTTAGCTCTCTGATGGTCGCCTTGATCAGATCCAGGTAGTGCTCCTGCAGCCAATCCGCCACAAACCTATTGGGAACCGCGATGCGGAGAGTGCCGTCCGGAGAAGGGAGCCCCTTGGTGGTTTTCAGCCAGGTACAATAACTTTGCTTCCTGATCTTCCTGCTCAAATGCGCCAGGCACTCCCCCCAAAGTTTGCCGTAGTCTACTTCCATGATAGAATAACTCACCTTGTTTTATTAAAAACCCCTAACCTTCTATGCTGGTAGATGGTTATATGAGGTGTTGGCAGTCAGTAACAAACAATCCACATTTGTTGAAAAGCCATAACTCTGTGATGTACAATAAATTGTTGGGCTTTCAATGCCCGCAGAGGGGAGGTTGTTAACAATCTGCGTATGGGGCGAGCCTCCTGTTACCTTCTCTGGTCTATCGAGTTAGAAAAATTCCACAGATTGTCCACATCCTGTTAACAGATAATCACTTACGGGCCGACATTCTGATAATAAATCTACCGTCTTCCGTTGTCAAGCTTTTTTCTTGCCTTACAGGAAAAAAGTCATAAGTTCTGCCCAGCACTCTTCTTACACGAGCGAGTAATGATCTACGTCAGGTTGGTCGGCCAAGGGATGATGCCGACTGTTGCACTTTGGTTACTGCTTGTCTATTTCCTTTCTTGGTAAAAGATTACAGTCGACAAGCTTTCCCTGGGGACCAGAAGGCTCGTTCTTCTGAACGGTTTTCTGCGAAGGCTGGAAGGCGTTTGCCGGAGCATACAGCCGGAGTCATGGACCACGACGGAGCCTGCTGGGCCAAGATCCGTCTGATTCGAAAACCGTAACGCGCGGCAGCCGGCACCGGAGGCTTTTTTGCTTGACGCGGGAGGAGGTGGCTTTTATATTCAGAACTTAAGCGAAATGATCAAACGGCAGAAGGAGCGATCATGAAAAGGACTTATCAGCCGTCGAAGGTAAAGCGGGCCAGAGACCACGGATTCAGGAAGAGAATGTCCACCAAAGCCGGAAGAAAGATTCTGAAAAGACGGAGGGCCAAGAAGAGGAGCAGATTGGCGGTACGAGTGAATAAGTAGCGCTCCGCACGGCAGCTTCCCCCAGATGAAAAAGGCGGCGTTCTCCAAGACAGTCAGGATAAAGAAGGAATCGGACTTCAGACGGGTAATCGGAGAGGGTGTCCGAAGGCGCAGTGGGCATTTTACTCTCTTCCGACTCCGGGTCCCGGAGAACAAGGGCCAGAGGTTCGGGATTAAGATTGCCAAGGGCGTCACTGGATCGGTCGTCAGAAACCGCCTGAAAAGGGCCATAAGAGAGGTTTTGAGAAAAAACAGGTGCATGTTCGCCAGTGATGAGAGCGTAGTGATAGTGTGTAAGGCCGATGCGCAGGAGACGGAGCCTTCCATGCTGAGACAGGAACTGGAGAATCTGATCATTTGATAGAGGACCTCTCCATCGGATTCCAGTTCCCGCCTGGAGACGGTACCTTAAACAGAAGAAGAGATGTCTAAATCCGCAGAACTCGGTCACGCTCAAAGGTGGCTGAATACGGAAACGAAGAAGTCGCTTTTCGGGATCGGGCGCCTGCTAAGTTATCTCCCGATTCTTGTTATCAGGATATATCAGAATTCCCTGGGGCTCGTTTTTCCCCCGTCGTGCAGATTTCACCCCTCGTGTTCCGAGTATGCGATTGGGGCATTCAAGAGATTCGGTCTCTTCAGGGGAGCGTGGCTAGCATTCAGAAGACTTTGCCGATGCCATCCCTTCAGTCCGGGCGGATTGGACCCGCTTCCTTAAGGAGTTAGGCGTGGACAAGAGAACCATCATAGGCTTCATCCTGATAGGGCTCATCATAATACTCTACCCCGTATACATGGAGTGGATGACCGGCGGGCAGAAGGGTCAGAGAGCACCTGTCCCACCGGTGACGGAAGCTGATTCCGTCATCGAGCGGCCCGAAATGCCCCGGGCAGGGGAGCAATTCCCCGCTGCAGAAGCTGAACCAGCGGCCCCCGACCTGGTGGCTCAGGATACTTTGATAGAGGAGAAAACCGTGATGGTGCGGACCGGGCTCTACCGGGCCGAGTTCTCCTCCAGAGGGGGCGTCTTGAAGAGCTTTGCTCTGAAGAATTATCAGGGCCCCGACGGCAAGGACATTCAGATCGTTCCTTCCGATCGCACCTTGCCGCTGAACCTCGAATTTCCTCATAAAGAGCTGAGCCTGGAGTCGTCCGGTTTTGAGGTGGACCGGAAGGAACTGGTCCTGGACGAGAATGATCCCGCCGGAAGCATCAGCTTCACCCTCACGATGCCGCAAGGTGTGCAGGTCATCAAAAGGTACAACTTTTTCAACGACAGATACGATTTCGAGTTGGAGCTGGACATACGCGGACTGGATCAACTGGACTTGGGTAGAAAGTACCTTCTGGGCTGGTCTTCGGGTCTCAATTCAACCGAGCAGAACAGGGGGGAGGATCTGGGTTATTTCTCGGCTTACTCCATGATGGGGACGGAGCTGTCTGAGATGAAGAAGTTTGGCAAGTCCGAGGGGGCAGACTATGAGCTCTTGCGGGAGGCGGGCTCCGGTGCCACCAGATGGGTGGCAACCCGAACCAAGTATTTTGCAGCGGCGATAGTTCCGCTCAGCAGGGAGGGGCTGGGGTTTTCCGCAGCGGGCAGGAGGAGTTTTGCCTTTCTCGGGGGGGAGGAGATCGAGACCAAGAGGATCGGTATTGCCCTGGAGATGCCGTTGCCGGCCGGGACGAGCCTTAAGGATAGCTTCATGGTCTACGTGGGCCCCATCCACTACCAGATTCTCAGGGAGTACCAGGTGGGGCTTGATAGGATCGTGAACCTGGGCTGGAAAGTCATTCGTCCCTTCTCCATCGCCATCCTGTGGCTGTTCGTGAACCTGCACAAGGTAATCCCCAACTACGGTTTCGTTATTATTCTCTTCACCATATTGATGAAGTTCGCCTTTCACCCCTTGACGCGCAAAAGCACCACCGCTACCCTGAAGATGCAGGCGCTGCAGCCCAGGATGGCGGAGCTTCGGGAGAGATACAAGAAGGACCCGGCGCGATTGAACCAGGAAACCATGAAGCTTTACAAACAGGCGGGGGTCAACCCGCTGGGCGGATGCTTGCCGCTTCTTTTTCAGATGCCGGTATTCTACGGGCTGTTCGTGGTTTTCCGCAGCACCATAGAGCTGCGCGGGGCCAAATTCATGCTGTGGCTGAACGATCTCTCCCAGATGGACCCCTACTACGTTCTTCCCATCGTCATGGCGGTGGCCATGTTCTGGCAGCAGAAGATCAGCATCAAGGATCCCAAGCAGGCCATGCTGGTCTACTTCATGCCCATCTTGTTCTTCTTTTTCTTCTTCAGATTTCCCGCCGGTCTGACCCTGTACTGGACCATGTTCAACATACTCTCCCTCATCGAAACGTACTACTTCAAGAGCAAGGGCTTGCATCCCTCTACTCTGGCACCCAAACCGGCAGCGGTCAAAAAGGAAAGACGAGCCGGATAGCGGGTGTTTTGGGGCCAGCGCGGAGGCAGGCGAATTTTCCCGTTGAGCCGGAACCTTACTGCGTATTCTAAGTTTAGAAGGTGTGAGGATGGTGAACAGGCCGGGGGCGCCCGGATCGCCGCGGAACTTGCGGAAGAGTCACCCAGCAGAACCACAGGTAAACCTGGAGGTGAATGTGTTGGTTAGACTTCTCAGGACGGTCCCCCTCATCTGTCTTCTTGTTCTGTGCACCCATTCACTCTCTCGCGGGGACAAGATCCTGATTCATATGGACCTTGGCCAGACCGATCATCTGAAGGCTTACGGGGTAGCCTTCTGGACCTTGGAACAGGGAGAGAATGTAGAGTGGCTTTTGAACTATCGCGGCGGATCATTTATGGCCGACTACCGCGAGGAGATTGCCGACCTTTGCCGGCTCAGGGGGGTGACGTTCAGCGTGGTGGATCTCTCGCAGGCCGCTTCTATCTACAAGGAGATCGAGGAGAACAATATGGAGGTAGTGCTGCTGGAGAAGGCGCCGGCCATCGCCATATATACGCCACCCAACAAGGAGCCCTGGGATGATGCGGTCACGTTGGCCTTGACTTATGCCGAGATACCGTACACCACGCTCTGGGACGAGGAAGTGCTGATGGGTGAGCTGGACAAATATGATTGGCTTCATCTTCACCACGAGGACTTCACCGGCCAGTACGGCAAGTTCTATCGCTCCTACCGGAATGCCCTCTGGTATAAGCAGGAGGTGGCCACCTGCGAGCTGATGGCCAAGAAGCTGGGTTACAGGAAGGTTTCCGAGGAGAAAAAGGTCGTGGCCCGAGCCATAAAAGATTACGTGGGCCGGGGAGGATTCCTTTTCGCCATGTGCTCGGCTACAGAGACGCTGGATATAGCTTTCGCGGCCCAGGGGGTGGACATCGTTCCCCAGGAACTGGATGGGGACCCGATGGATCCGGACTGTCAGGAGAGATTGGACTATTCGAAGTGTGTAGCCTTCACCGACTTCGAGGTGTCGATGGATGCTTACAAGTACGAACACTCCAATATAGACACTGGTCCGGACAAGGTTGCCGCTCGGATGGGACTGGAGTCCGACTATTTCACGCTTTTTGATTTCTCCGCAAAGCTGGATCCGGTGCCCACCATGTTGGTCCAGAATCACGTCAACGTCATCAAAGGCTTTATGGGACAGAACACCGCCTACCGGAAAAGCCTTTTGAAAAACTACGTGACCATCATGGGAGAGACCGAAGGCAAAGACGAGGTCAAGTACATTCACGGCAACTTGGGACGCGGCACATGGACCTTTTACGGTGGTCACGACCCGGAAGACTACCAGCATATGGTGGGAGATCCGCCGACAGATTTGACCTTGCACAAGAACTCTCCGGGATATAGGTTGATACTGAACAACATTCTGTTCCCCGCGGCGAAGAAGAAAGAGAGAAAGACCTGAGGACTTCGAGAATCCAGCTATTCACCCTCGTCCTTGCTGCGAACCACACGGCTCATGCCTCTGGTGCGATCTGAGGCGTAATCCTTTCCCAAATGGGAGAGGAAAAAGAAAGGTAAGGACCGGTTCCCTCTCCCCTCGGGGAGAGGGACAGGGTGAGGGGGAAAACTCGTCGCTAATGCCCTTTGAATCTTAACCGATTCCAGAATATGAAAAAACACAAGGTCAGGGTGAGGGTCGTAAAGATTCTGGAAAAGGGTGCATGCCCTGACGGCCTGACGGTGGGGGATGAATTCGTCTTTGACCGTCTGCCTCCGCCGAACTTCTGTCACTGGGCATACCACTCCTTGCTTCCCTTCATCACGGCTCTGAGGTTTGGCGGGAACATTCCCTGGGAGGAGAAACAGGGAATGTGCCGTCTCTGCTGCCCCGATCCCGACAACCCGGTGGTCTTTGAGATTACCCGGGTGGAAGAATAGCCGCCCACACAGGCCCCGTTCCGCGGAACATCAATCGCCGCTACCAGATTTTCCGCGCACATCCTCCTCTTGGAGACGCTTCGAAACACGCGAAAAAGAAGTTGACTCGCCGGAGCGGCCTGTTATCTTATTGGTAGCTTTCAGAAACTTCATGATCTTATCGTAGGAGGAGTTATGCGGCCATTCAAAAGCAGCATATTCTGGGCAAAAACCACATCTCTTTGTCTTTTCTTGGTGGTTTTATTGTGCATTTGGGTAGCACCTGCGCTCGTCGCAGCGGACAACGGAGAGTTTCAGCATCCCAACCCACCTCTTCGTGAAGGCAGTGCACCCAAGCCCTTCACCTGGGATAATGATTTGACTGTAGCCACGGGCTCGGTTGAGGGAGGAATATCCATCGATAGTGATACCAGCGGTAATCTCTATGCAGTCAGGTGCACTACCGGTGGTGATTTCAGAATCTACAAGTCCACGGATGGTGGAAAGAACTGGTCTGACATAGCTACTGTTGTCGCCCCCGCCGGAAGCTCTTATCCGGTGATTTTGACGGGAAGCACCGGGAACAAGTTACATCTTTTCTATTTGAGTTCAAGTCAAGACGGAGACATTTGGATGTATTCTATCGCGCAGGACGGAGAAGGAGAAAGTTATGAGGTTAAAGTTGATTCCGATACCATCACCTATTTCTCGGCCTGCACCGACATGGGAAGAGGCGACTATCTTATGGTCGCTTTCCAGAGGGAGAGAATGGGTTATCTCACTCCAGAAATATACACCACGGTATCCACCGATCAGGGAGAGAGCTGGAGTGATGGGTACTACATCACCGGAGACGGCTCACATCCGGATATCGCATACGGTAATGGCGGTTATGTTTACTTGGTGTACGAGAAGTACCTGGGCGGGCCCGACCAGGAGATCGGCTTCATCAGAAGCGACAATTACGGCGCCCCCGCCTCCTGGAAAGACCGCCAGTATCTCACCAGCGATTCCTATGACGACACCTACCCCAGGGTGGCCGCGCTTCATACCTTGCCAGATAGCACGCCTTATGTTTGGGTAGCATACAACCAGGAGAACCTGGCTCACACAGATATCGACTTAGCATATGCCTATAGCTGCAATGGGGGGAAGGACTGGTCCAAAAACCACATTCTGGATAGCACCAGCGCCTGTCATGAGATGGCGTGTGATTTGTGGACGAAACGGAGCCCGGATTATCACAATGTACATGTATGCTACTTCGTGGGCAGATATGTTCTGCCCTTTCCCCACGGGCACATTTACTACGGATCGGCCAGTGCGACCAATCCGACTGATTGGGGATGGCTCTTCTCGCCAACTAACCACTGGCCGACCCAGTCCGAAGATGGCAGAAAAGTATGCCAGGGTACTTTTGCTCCAGGTAATTATGGCTTTGTGGTACCCGCCATTATGTATGCCGGCAAGGACCCAGATGAACCCTTCGGAGATAACTTCCGAAATCTTTGGTTCGACAACAGTGCATGGCCAGTAGATGTAGAGGAGGAGATGACAGAGGAAGGGGTGCCGGCAGAATTTTCTTTGTCGCCCAACTACCCTAATCCATTCAATCCGCAGACAAGGATAAGTTACTTCATTCCCGAAGCCTCTCGTGTGAGGCTTGAGATCTTTAATATCCTTGGTCAGAGGATCAAAACGCTGGTGGATGAAGAGCAGGCGGCCGGAAGAGTGGAGGTCAGCTGGGATGGAACAGACAAAGACGGAAATGACGTGGCCAGCGGGGTCTATCTGTACAAGCTGGAGGCGGGAAATTCCAGCCAGGGCAACAAGATGGTTCTGATGAGATAAGTCAATGGATGATTTCCGTTTAATCTGTTTCATCCGTTGACAGTTATGAAAGGATGCCGGCGC
>CAYFQZ010000628.1:0-2100 GCA_964345305.1 uncultured Ignavibacteria bacterium
GGGGTAATCGAAAGATTGACCTTTGCCCGTTGGGCGTGCATAACCACGTTCATCTCTCCCTCGTAGGTGGAGATGGCAACCCGCCGAACCAGTATGGGATCGAGTCCTATCTTCTTGAGGATAGCTTTCACCTTCGTGGATACCATCCCGGCGTTGGCGAAGTCGTTTCCCTGGATAAAGAACTCATGGAAAAGCAGCATCTCCTGGATCTTCTCTCCGGCCGGGGTGGCTTTTGTCCCGGCATTCCTGCCCCGGTTGAACGAATCTATCCTGACGCAAGCGTCATACATGTCCAGCTCCGTGGAGAGCAAGACCAAGTCGTTATCCCGGGCGAACTCCCTGGACCCATCCTTGGGTTTCTTGCCCCGGACGAAGACCACCCCTTTGAATTCCGCCATGTGGGCGGATATCACCGCCTGCTGCGTCGCCAGGCCGGTAAGCAGAATGGAATTGGGTCGGCCGAAGGCCAAAACGTCGCTCATCAAATCAGAAGCATATGCCTGGTCAACCGCGCCGTCGAGTTTGTCCTCTCCCTCGATTACCGAAGCCTCCAACGCCTCTTTTATCATCTTTATCTCCACGATTCTCGCCCTGATTCTAACCTTGAGGCAGGCCGCCGACATGCCGTGTCTTCAAGATCCTGCCCCGCGCCTTTTCGGTCGGCATCCAGACAGGTTACTGGCCTCCCAGACCCAACTGATACAGCTTTCCCACCAGCTCAAAGGTGGGAAGTTCGCTGGATAGCACCGCAATGTTATACTTGCTGGCCAGATCGACGGTATCCTTTGGCACCTCCTTGCCGCCGGTGATCACCACCGCGGAGACATCCACCAGATTGGCTGCGGGAACGATACTCTTGTGGGTCTGGATGGTCAGCCAGAGGTTCCCCGACTTGGCGCCGGCCATAACGTCGCTTAGCATATCCGAGACGAACACACCGTCCACGTCCCGGTGTTCGAACTTGCTCAGTGGTTTGAGTCCGATTTTCTCGATCAAGTCCTGGGTAGTCATGAGAGCTCTCCTACCTGATTTTTGGAGTGAGTTTTTCCTCAAGTCAAAAGAGGGGTTTTCTGCTGGTTGGCGGTTCCAGGGAAAGCATGCCCACGTCGTGAATGAAGTCGCCTTTGCAGAGGGAAAGGTTTTCTATCAGATTGAACGGAACGATCTTAATTCTCGAGCGGGAGGTGTCCCTCCTCTGATTGAAATAGTCGGTAAGGATGTCCAGCTTGTACGGGGGGATCGGCTTTGCCTCGGCTTGGGGGAGAAAGCCGAATGCCACCAGAATCGAAGTCCGCTCCGCTTCATGCTTCTTTCGGAGGATCTCCACCTCGCAGTCAGGCAGACATCCGGTACAGTGCAGAAGTCCCATGAGGTCTCCGAACTCCTCCAAATGGTTGCACTTGGTGCACCTTAAGTCGAACCTGAACGACTGGGCGTTTTCCACCCTGCTCCAGTAGTGGTCACCCTCTCGATACTTGTCACCCAGAATGGCCGTGTCCTCCGAGGTAAAGTAGGTCCTTAGGTCATTACAGTGAAAACACTTCTCGAAAGCCACAAAACCGAACCGAATATTGGTCATTTCCCATTGGTGTTGGCATTCAGGCATTTTCGTTTGCTCCGTTTTCTGAAATGGTTAAGCCGACGCTTCATCCGAGCCGGGCCAGGGACTCACCCCATAAATCTGGCCGCCGCTTGACGGTGTTTCCGACTCCTCTCGAAGATGCTTGGGTTGGGACAAGTACCGTCACAGACTGACCTTCAGTCGGCATCCGGAAACAATGCGCCTGATCGTCTGTGCTCGCTATCCCAGCGCAAAGCACCGATGCTCGATAAACATAACGCACCGGCTTTGAAAAGTCAAGCGCGGAATGTCACTTTGGAGGCGATAGAAGACGCGAGTCGAAGATTCCTGCAACGCAGAATGAGCTTCACCAAAGAGGGAAGAAGTGGCTTTAGCAAACTTGGGAGTCATGATCTCCCAAAAAGGGTGGATTCAGGGACGATTTTCGAACTTTCTTAGTAGCCAGAGATTCAAGTTTTCCCCCGTTCGACCATATTGAAACAGAGGTCTTGGTGTGAACACGATGTTGACCGAAAAGG
>CAYFQZ010000629.1:0-2637 GCA_964345305.1 uncultured Ignavibacteria bacterium
ACCATGCCAGATCACGGGCAGCCCCACCGCAAAGCCGATTATGATTAGGGTGATGTAGAAGCGCCTGGAGCGCTCTGCCGAGAGCACTCCCCATTTGAAAAGCGCCATCCCCACCAGCATCATCCCTCCGGCACGCCATCCCATCAGAATCAAGAAGAGGAACGTCTGGAGCGTGATGGCGGCGGGAATTCGGTGAGACATCTGCTGCAGCCAACTGCCTTGATATGCTGATATCTCGCTGGCTATCGTCTCCGCGCTCGGGCTCCAGTTCTGCATCGTCTGGTAGTAGGATTCCTCAGGCCAGTACGACAGCGACCATCCGAAAAAGATGAAGATGACCGACGCCACGGCCACCGCCAAAATCCCGATGGGCAATAACCATTTTGGCGCCAGCTTCCTGAAGAAGAACAGGGTAAGGGCACAGAGCCCGTAGGCCACCAGGATGTCCCCGTACCAGAAAAGATAAGCATGGGCCAGGCCGAACAGAATCAGAAAGAACGTGCGCCTGTAGTGCAGGCTGCTGATTTCTTGCCTCTCGCCTCCACCCTACCGGTGAAAAGCAGGATTCCGGCGCCGAACAGGATGGAGAAGATGGCCATGAACTTCTCATCGGCGAAGACGTGGCTCAGCATCCAGACCCATTTGTTGATGCCGCTCAAATCACCGTATGCAGTCGGGTTGAGATAGGCAGCCTCGATCATCGAGTAGCTCTGAACGTTCATGATCAGGATGCCCAAGACGGCAAAGCCCCGAAGAACGTCCAGGGTATGATTCGCTCCGACGGAGCGGTTGGTGCGGCGCGGGCAAGAACGGTTGCTGTGGTTGCTTCCATATGTCTGCTCTTCAGGCGCTCGAATCAGGGATTCTGGTGAAGAAGGTCATTTTCCTATCTTGATCGCCGCAAACGGCTTGGGATTCTGTATGAAGTCCAGGGCATGTCTTGCCTTTTCTTTATGTCCCTCGTGCCAATCTGTGACGTCATTTATATCGAAATATCCAATATCGGTGGATTCATGCGATATCGCGAGACTGCCTCCTCGCTCTTCACAAAGATAGAGAATGTGGCAGGAATTGTGCGGCTCGTGAGGGGCCAACGCCTTCGAGTCATATACGCCAAGGACATAAGTGGGCTCAACCTCAAGTCCCGTTTCTTCGCGCGCCTCCCGCACCACAGCCTCGGCCAGCGATTCTCCTACTTCCGTCCATCCACACGGCAAACACCATTTGCCGTCATCGGAACGCTTGTGCAGCAGGAGCCTTTGCTGTTGATCAAAGATGGCAGCATCTACCCCCACCTTTGGCGTGATGCAACCGATCTCCTGTCCAAATCGCTCGGACAGTTCCTGCTCACCGACTCCGGATAGCTCGCCGAGATTAGCCGTTGCGATCGTCAGCAGCCGTTCGTACCGTTCCTTGTCGTGAGGGTTATCGGCATAGTTGAGTCCAGTCTTGCCGATGGCACGAATCTGATCAAGTACGTCGATCAGCCTGTTTTGATAACTGTCTCCCATTTGATCACCTCAAATCATATCGCTGATCACTTTTCTCCTTGTACGATTTGCAGTATTCCGCGATATTTCGAGATTTTTCTAACGTTGTTAAAGCCCGCCTCCGTGACTTCATTTGCGAGCCCGTACTTCAACATATCTCTTCTTGTGGGCGTCTCAAAATTAAAAGGCAGCCAGTAGAAGAACCAGAAACCCGCAAACAATCTGACGAACAAGCTCTCCGACGTGTCCAGTTCCAAGACAAATGCCTTTCCCCCGGGTTTGAGAATCCTTCTTGCCTCTGCCAGCACCTTCAGCCGAACGTCTCTGGTCATCTCGTGCAGCGCATGGGTGACAAACACTTTATCAAAACAACCATCATCGAACTGCGTGCCAGCGGCGTCTCCCTGGATGAACTCAATGTTGGGGAACTGCCTCCTCCTGGCTATGGTTATCTGACCAAGGGAAAGATCCATCCCGACTATCTTGCAGTCTTCCGGCGCTCTCCTGGCGATGGCGGATGTGGCCCCGCCGGTTCCGCAGCACATATCCAATATTCTTTCCCCTGGCGAGAACTCGATATGCTCGATCAGATGATCTCTGCACTTTTTCTCTCCGCCGAAAGGAAGAAAGCAATATCTCATCAAGAGATCGTAATATCGACACGCAATCTTGTCATAGTACCACTTGTAAGTCTCTCTGCTGACTACCATGTGAATATCCGTCCGTGGCGCACGTGAAGAGGTCCTGAGCTTCGCATAAACGCCCATTGCTAATTGACATCAGCCATCTTTTGAGCGATGATCATTATCTCCATCTCGTCCAGCTCGACTTTACGCCGGCCCCATTTGCCGGCGGTTCCACCCCATATGTTTCTGACCTCAAAGCCCGCTTGGCGAAACATGATCACCAGCTCTGCGGGCACAAACCCTCTTTCCCTCACCACCACGCTCTTCTTTCCGCTCTTGGTCGCACAATCTACGGAATAGGTCTCTGTCATGGTGATTGGATCGAACCGCCCGTTCTCCACATCTTGCTGTTTATACTTCCGTGCCAAAGCCAAACCGTTGATCACCGTAAACATCACCCTTGCACTTGGCTTGAGCACTTTATTGACGTTTTGAAGTATGGCCAGCTCATGTTGCAACGG
>CAYFQZ010000630.1:0-2472 GCA_964345305.1 uncultured Ignavibacteria bacterium
TCGAGTATGAATCCGATCAGTGTCAGTTGAAGCTTCTGGTGGAAAAAGTGGAAGGTCAGAGGATCAAGACCGTGAAGATCACCGTCATTTCGCCGCCGGTACGCGATACTCGCCCGGACCAGTTTCCTTCCAAAGGGCCTTCTCAGGATGAGTAGCCAAGTCTCAATCGAATGTTGCGTTGACTATACTTACTCCAATGTTCAAACAGCCGTCAGGCGCTGTTTTGACCATCTGGGGGGCTTGCAGAGATTCGTCAGAAGGGATCAGACCGTTCTGGTCAAGCCCAACCTGCTCTCAGCCAAAGACCCTTCCAGAGCTATAACCACTCATCCCTCCGTGGTTCGCGCGGTTACCGAGGAGGTGCAAAGGCTCGGTGCGCTGCCCATAGTCGGAGACAGCCCCGGCGGCGTGGATCGAGGTATCAAGAGGGTCTGGGAGAATACCAAGCTCTCAGAGGTCGCCGGACAGACCGGGACCAAGCTGATACCTTTCGAGAGTTCGGGAGTATATCCCAGAAGCACGCCGGGGGGAAAGACCTATCACATCGCCAGACCGGTGCTGGATGCCGACGTGGTCATCAGCCTGGCCAAGCTCAAGACTCACACGCTTACTCTGATGACCTGCGCGGTGAAGAACATGTTTGGGTCCATTCCCGGCTTCAGAAAGGCCGCCTACCATAAGGAAGCACCCAAGCCAAAGGATTTCGCCAAGGTCATCGTGGATATTTTCTCTCTGACCAAGCCCCATCTCACTCTGGTCGACGCCATCGTGGCCATGGAGGGAGACGGGCCTTCTTCGGGCGATCCAAAGTACCTGGGGCTGCTCCTTGCCGGCACGGACGCGGTGGCCCTGGATATGGTGGCCGAGAAGCTCATGGGGTTAAGAGAGGGAGAGGTCGATATCACTCGTGAGGCCCGGTTAAGAGAACTGGGTGCCACCTCTTTCCAGCAGATCGAGATTCTGGGCCGCGATCTCAAAGAGCTCCCCATCCCCAAATTCAAGCTGCCCTCCAACCGGCTCATCAAGATGATCCCCAACCTCCTGCTGAAGTTGGTTGCTCCCTTTGTTTGGGTGCGCCCGAACATCTTGGATGGCAACTGCATAAACTGCAACATCTGCGTGGAGAACTGTCCCACCAACACTATCCACCAGGGCGAAAAGAGACCTTCCTTCGACTACGCCAACTGTATAAACTGCATGTGCTGCCACGAGCTGTGTCCGGAGAAGGCAGTCTATCTGGAAAAGAGCCGATTGGCCAAGAGAATCGGCTGAAAGAACAGCCTGCAGAGTCGCGTCTCCAACGGCCCTGAGGCGATCCAGTGGCGTGACGCGCTATTTCCTCGGGAACGACGTAACGGAAACCTCCGGAATTCCAGAACCGAAGAGCGAAGTTCTCCGCCACACAGGTCCGCAGGTAGAGCGGGACGCCTCAAGTCAACAACACCCCATTGTGTGATCACACGAAAAAGCCAGAACCTAACTCAAGTTAGGTTCCGGCTCCAATGTTCGTTCGGCGTGCCTTCGTTCGAAACAAGCCCTGAGCCGCAAGGTTTCCGGCAAGCCAGGACGCTGCAACCTTCAGATTATCTCCACCGCCCCTGCCGGTATCCAGCCCTTTATTCCGTTGGGCAGCGAAATACGATACCAGCCTTCCGTCTTCTCGTCCACCCGGAACTCCAGGCCCTCGTGGCCGGTGAACTGGAGGATATAATCCTCTCCGGGCCCGCTTCTAACCTCCACCTGGGGAACAACCACCACGCCATACTTCAGCGACTCGAAGTGGATCTTGGCCAGAAGTGACGATCCGAAAATCGCCAGACAGACAAGGAAAACCACAAACGCAAATCGCAGGTATCTCTTCGACCTGTTGAAGATCATCAGAATGCCGAAGAGCATGGACAGAGTGTATGAGAAGGAGGCCAGCAGAGCGAATTCATCCGCACTCAGCAGACTCAAGAACCAGTGAAGCATGTTGGAGAAGGGATTGATCTTCTGCTCCTCGATCTTATCTAAGGTATACAGTTTGACAAAGGAGAGGTTGGCCTGCGCGTCCTCGTCTCTGGGCTCCAGAGCCAGCGCTCGTCTGTAGTTGACCACAGCTTTCCCCAGCTGATTCTGACGAAAATAGGCATTGCCCAGATTGTAGAAGACCTTGAAATTCCTTACGCCGAGATCGAGCACCTTCTCGTATTGACCTATGGCCTCGTCAAAACTGCCTTCCTCGTAGCTTTGGTTTCCCTTTTGAAAAAGTGCGGCGGCCGATTCTATGTCCGCTTTTGCCTCGAGTACCGGCACCAGCAAGAGTACGGTCAGAAAGCCGAAAAGCCATCTTTTTTCTTCCTTAAGACCTTGGCAGCTCATATCTTGTCGTACGGCAAAGGTTGGCTGGCCTCAATCATCCCTCCAATTGGACAATCGCCTTCTCTGCTTCGCGCAGAAAGTCCCGCATCTGCTCCTCGGTCGAAGAACCGG
>CAYFQZ010000631.1:0-3747 GCA_964345305.1 uncultured Ignavibacteria bacterium
GACTTCCGGTTCGGTAAAGGATTTCGTTTTTGTGCTCATGTAATTAGTGAGGTTAAGAGTTTAGTGTTTTGTCAAGATCAATCTTCAGAGGAATATATTGTTGCCCGAGTGCAAAGTCAACAAAAAGATTTGGGTTTATTTGCGGTTGGGGGTGAGGGTTCATCCTGCCCTTCGGTCCTGCATTTCGTCCTGAGACTCAATGTCGAAGGAAGACCTCAGCGTCGAAGGAAAGAGATTCACCCTGACTTCGTCCCGAGGACTCAGTCCGAGGGAAGAGCACCCCGAACCAACAGATAACAGATGGCTGTGTGGGAACTGCTTGAGACTGCTTCGTCGTTTTGGCTTTGGCGTGAACCATACGGCTCACGCCGCCGGCGAAGCCTCCTCGCAATGACAACAGGCCGCGATTGGGATGTTTGCAGAGGTCTGATATTAGTCAGTATGGGAGGGAGATAGAAAAGACCCCCGCTTCTTAAGGCGGGGGTCTTTTGGTGTGAACTACGATGTATCTTCGCGAAGGGACTACGGATCACAGCAGCGCGGTGCCGACGTTCCGCCGAACACATGGTTGATCAGAAGGATTATATCGGCTACGTCTATGATTCCATCACAGTTGCAGTCTCCCGAGTAGTACGGAGTAGGAGCAGATGTGCCGGTGAAGACGTGGTTGATCAAAAAGACTATGTCTGCTGCATCGATAACTCCATCTCCGCCGGGGACATTAACGTCACCCCGATAATCCCAGGGGCTGATGTGCACGCAGTATTCCACCTCGGTGAAGATCTCGGACACTCCGTCCCACGGTGCGGTCATGTCTATGAACTCATCCGGAACGTTTTGAGCGTAGAAGTTCCAGGACCAGTACCCCGGATCTCCGATGATGGCATAACCCGGCAGCCACCAATCGCCTCCAGGGCTGACGGAGGTCGGATCTACGGTATAGATGTCATGCGAGACATTTCCTTCGTCGTTGTGGACGGTGGGATCGTGCGGGAAGCTGTGCGGAATGAGCGTGCCGTTTCCTATTCTCCCCGGAGCGCCGAATTCAGCGGCGTCGATGAAGGGATCGGAGAATGCTATCCTGTAGGCCTCGGAGTTGACGCCTGCCACGGTGACATAGTGTCCGCCGATTCTGTACCACTGACCAGGCCCACCCGGAGGACAAGGAGGAAAGTCTGCGCAGCCAAGCGCATCTGGAGTTGGATCGAGGCCGCAGTCTGGGAATGGCGGTGGCGGCTCCGGACCTGTTCCGAAGTAGTAATTCGTAAGATACTCGCAGTCAGTCATGTCCCAGACACCATCGTCGTTAACGTCCGCGGCATCATCACAGGAAAATGGCGGGCCCTGGGTGCACACGGTCAAATCGACCAACTCAATGATTCCGTTCTCGTCAACGTCTCCTCTGATGAACTCCTGCTCACCCGGGCCTTCTCCGTAGTACCAGAAGCCGAGAAGCAGAATGACGTCCTCGCACTTCTCTACCAGAGACTCCACATAGGCGAAGGTGGGTGCCTTGGTTGTGACCTCACACAGAGTATCAAACAGGCTGCTGCCGTCGGTGAAAGTTTCGCTCCTGAGCCATTGATCGATTCCCGCCTGCATATCCTGAACCCTGGTTCCAGTGAACTCGCAGTATCCGCTCTGGATACCATCGGTGTTGAAGTACCAGGCTAATCTCTCGACGAGCTCGCCCCATGAAGTCACTTGACCTGGAGTCTGCTGTCCAGGAACAAATGGTTGGGGTGTGGCTGGGGGTGCACCAATAGCCGGACCCCAAGGAGTGGCGGTGTGGTCCACGTTCCAGGGATCGTGGTCATCAAATCCCACCAGAGGCGGATTATTATCAAGATAGTCTCGCACCAAGGGGAACATGTCACATCCGTCCCCGGGGGCACCTGGCACAGGGCAAGGAGGTGGCGGTGGACCGAGAAGGAACTCATACTTGGAGTCGAACCACTTGAAGCAATTGGCAACAGCCGCAGGTCCGCAGAAGCTCCACTGATAGGTCTCCTGCTTCAGCCAGCCGTCCTGCTTCTGATCGATGTCCGGCATGCCATTAGGAGCATAATTATCGTAAGGTGGCTTCCAATAGAGGCTCTCAGGTTCGGACAGATGAACCCAGGTGGTGCAGTAAGCGGTCGCGCCAAGGACATCAGTCAGGTCGTGGATAACCATGTGGGTGTCGCAAGGGGTGCAGCCATCGGTATTCCAGGTGATCTCCCAGGTGCCGGTAGAGGTTCCGTGGCCTGAGATCCTGGTTATGGAATAGCCGATGCCGCAGCCGGGCTGGATGTCTATGGAGGCATCATCCTCGATGACGTCGCCGTCCGGATCCGTTCCATCGATGGTGTACTGAACGACGTCGTCCACGTAGCCCTCAAGGAAATCAGGCTGATCGATTATGGGTGGATTGTTTCGGTCTATATGGCAGGTGTCGATGCGACAGACAGGATAGAAGTTTGTCATATTGTAGCACTCTGTGAACTGGGTGGTGAGATTAGCCCCAACCGTAGTTGTATCCAACAATATGGTACAGCAGGAGTCACCGAAAAGGGTCAGAGTAGCGAAGTGTCCCTTTCCAGGCGGCAAGCACGGCTGCATTATCGGGGTCGCACCTAATGCAACGGTCTTGGCCACGTGATCAATGTTGATGGCCTTTAGCTCCCAGTGCTCTATGATCGAGCCAGCAAAGACCTTATCCACCGTGTTCTCGGAGTCGGGCATGGAGTCACAGCAGGTAGGACTGCCCGCGTAGCTGAGTATCACCTGAATGGCCTTGAGACTCTCATCGTTGGCTATGGTCATGTCAACCGTAACCAAGCCACCACCGGGAGGAACTCGCATGTTTCCGCACTCAACCCAGAGAGTGTCGCAGTCGTAAGGATCGTTAGGGTCGCATTCCCTCTCACTGGACAGGTGTACCCAGGTGGTGCAGTACCCAACCGCACCATGCTCGTCGGTTAGATCGTGGATAACCATGTGGGTGTCGCAGGGGGTGCAGCCATCGGTATACCAGGTTACCTGCCAGGTGCCGGTTGAAGTCCCGTGCCCTGAGGTTCTGGTTATCGAATACGTGCCGCAGCCGGGTACAATGTTTATGGAAGCTGCATCGTTGATGACGTCCCCGTTTGGATCGGTGCCGGTAATCTCGTATTCAACCGTGTCGTCGACAAAGCCCTCGAGGAAGTCGGGCTGTCCGATCTCCGGAGGATGATTCCGTGGCGAGATCACCACGGCATACTCTATCTCGGTGAAGACCGGCGACACTCCATTCCAGTACGCGGATACGGGCACGAATTCTGGCGGCACATTCTGTTGGTGAAAACGCTCGCAGTCGTAAGGATTCAGAGAGACCGGATAATCCACAAGCTCCCATAGTCCTCCGGGGCTGACAGCCTGGGTGGTGACGCTGTAAATGTCGTGGGAGACGTTGCCCTCGTCGTTGTGAATGGTGGGGTCCGTGTGCGGGTAGGTATGCGGGATTAAAGTTCCGTTGCCCACTCTTCCCCGACCACCTGCCTCGGCATTGTCATAGTATGGATCGGAGACGGCGATTAGGAATTCTTCAGAGTTAATCCCGGCTACGGTGACGTAATGGCCTCCACATCTAAACCAAGCTCCGCTTCCTGGAGGATCCTCAAACCAGAAGCCCAAAAGCAGAATCACATCCTCGCACATCTCCACTAGTGTCTCGACTTCGGTGAAGGTGGGCGTGGGGATGGTATACTCATAAAGCGTATCTGCCAG
>CAYFQZ010000632.1:0-4434 GCA_964345305.1 uncultured Ignavibacteria bacterium
GTGTTCACCGCACGTGTCTGTTCCCAGGACGAGGACCTGGTGTATGAAGCTACGGCGGCGAATTTCTCCCTTGTAGGTGCCAGGGCACTGGCCATGGGGGGAGCACAAATAGCAGTGGCCAACGATGGCACGGCACTGGTCTACAACCCCGCGGGACTGGCAAGAGTCAGCAGGATCGAACTCTCCGGCGGGCTGACTCACCAAAGAATGGACAATCGGTCGGGTTGGGCATTCTCCCCCCAGTTCGATGGGCCGCTGCAGAACAACACCCGATTCAGCTCCGCCAATCTGGTATTGCCCGTTCCGACCTACAGAGGAAGCCTGGTTCTGGCACTGGGGGTGAATCGGGTAAAGAGTTTTGACCGGACGATGCAGTTCTCCAGCATGGAGCTTGACTTCGAGCAAGGGCAGCAGGGGATTGAATCGGAGACTGGAGGCATCTATGTCTGGTCATTCGGCGGCGCAGTGGACGTCTCTCCGAACGTCTCAGTCGGCGGTGCGCTCAACGTGTGGAACGGAAAGGACAACTACACCTGGTTCTATGAGGACCCCTCGACCTATGTTGACAGCAGGATAGTGGATCGCTATTCCGGATTCAACGTGAAGCTGGGTGTGAGAGTGCAGCCCAACAAGTATCTGGTCCTGGGAGGAACCATTGACTCTCCCGTGACCCTGACCATCGAAGGGGACGAAGACTACATCAAGGAGACTACGGTCGAAAGCATTCAGGAGTACAACACTTACGAATACAAGATCACCCTCCCTTTCAGCATGGGAGTAGGCGCAGCTTTAACTCTGAACAATCTCACCTTGGCTGGCGACCTTGGCTACACCGATTGGACCCAGATGGAGTACAAGAGACTGGTGAACGTGGGCGAGGCCAATCGCCAGATCAAGCGGACCTACACAGATGCTATCAGATTCAATCTGGGTGCCGAGTATCTGATTCCCCGGGCCAGCACCAGCCTCAGGCTCGGTTTCTATCATGATCCCGTGCCGTACAGATCCGAGCTGGTCAAGAAGAATCGCTACTTCTTCACAGCAGGTGTCGGGTTCTTGATCGACCAGGTGATGACCCTGGATTTGGCCTGGGCTCATGGTTCGTGGGAACTGCAGGACTTCATCACCCCGGGGCTGATCGAGAAGTATACCACGGATCGAATTTTCGCCTCCGTCGCATATAGGCTTTAAGCCTCCGCTGACTCTTCACTCAGCGCGCAAGCCGCAAGATTGCCCACCAAGTTCAAATATTGAACATAAGAGTTCATCCCTGTGTCTCTTGAGCAGGCCAAATGCGATTCCCAGGAGCACGGCGTGACTATCCCTCTTCTTGTACTCCAGAATCGTAAGGGCGGGGCTGATTCTTTGCATAATGACGCACTTTCCGACCTTCAAAGCTTTCATTTCGCGCTGCCGTAGTAAAATTGAGGCACCTGGAAGCCGATCTTTCTGCTTTGAGTCGGGAAGGAAAACGGGGAACTTTTCTGGGTACCGATTGTACACGTTTCATGAGAAGGAGAGCGAGAGTGCCAACTCCAGAGCAGGTGCCGGATGACCGGCTGCCGGTCCGCAATCCTGCGCAATTGACCGACAAAGAGCTCCTGGCGAGGGTCAAGGCAAGCGACACCCGGGCCTTCACGGTGCTGGTGGACCGGTACAAGATCAGGCTGTTTAACGTCATCTATCGGCTGCTGCAAAACCGGGAGGAGGCCGAAGATATACTGCAGGAGACGTTCCTGAGGGTGTTCAGGGAAAAAGAAAGCTATAATCCGACTTTCGCTTTTTCAACCTGGATCTACACCATAGCCCTGAACCTCTGCAGAAACGAGTTGAAGCGAAAGAAGCGATTCAAGTTTTTTGGCATAGACCTGATAAAAGATGATCGAAGGTACGCTGTGGAAACGGAAGTGAAAACCAACTGCTTGAGCTCAACTTTGGAGAAAGCGATTGCGGCATTGCCGGTGAAGTATCGAACCGTCTTTCTGTTGAGGGAGATGAACCAGCTTTCCTACGAGGAGATGTCCGAGTCTTTGGGCATACCCTTGGGCACGGTTAAATCAAGAGTAAATCGTGCCAGGCTGATATTGAGGAACAAATTAAGGCCGAATCTCAGGGAGGAGTATGAACTGTCGAAAGGTTCGCCGATACCTATTTGGCTACTTTAGAAACGAGCTGCCTGCTGAAGAAACGCAGACGGTGAAGGCTCATCTCGAGGGTTGCGCTGAGTGTGCCAGAGAGGCACAGGAGGTCGAGGCCATCAGCCTTATGTTGAAGCAGGATCTGGAGACTTTGGCTCCCTCGGCCGATTTCAACCAGAGGCTGCTGGAGAAAATCCAGGCCCTTCCTTCCGCAACTGCAGCAGACGAAAAGAGAAGCTGGCTGTCCGGAGTGCTGCGCGAGATATTCCCTTCGGTCAGGCTCAGATGGGCGTTGGCCGGTGCCTCTGCGGTGTTAATCGTCGCCTTCGCCCTCATGATGAGTGAGAGACCCGGCACGGTCCGCACGGACTATGCTGGTCAGCAGCGGGTAGGGGATGATGAGCAGATCCTGGCCGGGTCCCGGGACGTCACCGACTCCATGTATCAGGAGCTGATGCAGCGATTATCAGAGACGCCTCGCGTCGTGGACAGGGCTTTCGTGATTGACAACTTCGGCTTTTCCCGAACAAGGGGCGAAGACGGAGCCATTCCGATGGAGGATCTGTACAAGAGGTTCATCATCGAGAGAAGGTCAGCCCTCGCAAGACAGGGCGATAGGGACAGCCGGTATGTGCTTCCGGTGGTCTCAAACCAGCAGGTGTCCCAGAAAGCGGACTATTAGTGGAAGGCAGCTGACAGGTGTCGATATTAGAAGGGGTCTATGGCAAGACCCAATAGGCTTGATCAGGAGGAGAGAAACATGAAATTAAGGCTAGCGATTTCAATCTGGTTCACTTTGTGTGTTTTCCTGTTTGCTTTGGTGGGAGGCGGCATCGCCCAGCGCAGGGTGTTGTTATCACTGGAACAAGATATCACCAGCTTGGTGGAGTCTGTCAAACCCTCTTTGGTAACCATCGAGACGGCAAGCCAGATCTCAAAAGAAAGGCAGAAAGCTGCCCCGTCTACTTTCGTGGGCTCAGGCGTCATCTATACGGCTGACGGCTACATTCTCACTTCAGCCAGCGTCGTGGCCGGTATGAAGAGTCTTAAGGTGACTTTGCCGGACAAGGACCCATTCAGGGGCAAACTGGTTGGAACAGACGAGGAGTCAAACCTGGCCGTGCTTAAGGTGGAGACGACTGGCCTTACCCCGGCCAAGCTCGGAAATTCGGACCAAGTCAAGGTGGGTTCCTGGCTCACCGTCGTTGGAAACTCCTACGGGCTTCCCAACGCTGTCGCCCTGGGACTGGTTAATGGAGTGAGGAAGGATGGCTTCATTCAGATGAGCGCTAACGTCAGTCCTGGCAACAGCGGCGGCCCGGTGCTGGATACCTATGGCAACGTAATCGGACTGGTTGCCGCCAAGCTGTCCGAGCAATCTTACATCAGCGCCGTTCGGATATATGATGAGAAGAAGAAGGCGATCACCATTCCAAGCCGGCTAATCGAGATTCCGTCGTCCGGCATCAGCCTGGCCCTGCCCATCAACAAGGTGAAAACGGTTGCCGATGAGATAATCAAGTACGGCAATCTGAAGCGAGGATATCTGGGAATCTATCCCCAGAATCTGCCGGCAAACTTGCGGCAGGCACACGCCCTTGACAAAGGCGTTCTCGTGGCCCAGGTGGTGAAAGGGAGCCCTGCGGATCGCTCCGGCCTTTCCGATGGTGATATCATCATTGAGTTCGGGGGCACGCAGGTGATCGATGGCGATCACATCCGCCAGCTGATAAAAAGCAAGAGGGCCGACGAGGCGGTTGAGTTGAAGATTCTGCGAGATAACGACGCAAAAGAGCTTCTGGTCGTATTGGGTGCGGCCAAACCCGCCTACAGTTACACCTGGTGGAGTGACGTAGAGTTCCCCCAGCCTGCAGAGCCCGTCAGTTCGGAAGCATATTATGAGGCAGCCTACGATTACTTGCAGGAAGTCGAAGGTGGAGCCCTCCGCGAGAGAGAATCCGTGGACGAATTGCGCCTGGAACTGCAGAGACTTTCGCAAGAGCTGAAGAGGGTGAGCCAGGAACTGGAGAGACTTAAGAAGGAAAAAGCGAAGGAATAGAACCGGAAGGTCTCAGCGTATAGAAGCTCTTCTCTTGAGGGGGCGTTTTCGCCGTACGGTCGCAGACGTACTCCCAATATTTCCTTGACAAAAACCAACAAACTCATATATTACGCGTCCGATAGGAATAGAAAAACGTTCCCGCGTAACTCAGCTGGTAGAGTGGGTGGCTGTTAACCACCTTGTCGCAGGTTCGAGTCCTGCCTCGGGAGCTTTTTTGTGCCTCTCCAATTCTTG
>CAYFQZ010000633.1:0-6239 GCA_964345305.1 uncultured Ignavibacteria bacterium
CTGAGCAGCAAGACTCGGTGGTACATGGGACTGGCAACAGTGGTAGCCTTAATCGCAATCTTATTTTTCCCATCTGGCTGCAGTAAGCTTCTTCCGACAGCACCTGTTACCGGGGAGGATCCGGTACAGGGATATCGAGCAGAGGAGTTATGGCCAAAACCACCTGCCAATTTAGTTGGATGGCCAGAGACTTGCTCGGAAGATACTTCCGGCTGGTGTACTCCCGGTAATGGATTGAAAATCTATTGGCAGGCTGAATGTTTCGACCTCGTTTTCGATATCGCATCCGATGCAGTGAGCGAGGATGTCTTGATTTCGATGACAGCCAGACTCTTCAACTTCTGGCGAGACGAACAACTCCAGAAAGGGTTAAGTTTCAAGTTCAAGCCTGATGGTCTGGTCTTCTCGGAACAGAAACCAGCTAAACTCGAACTTTGGGCAGACGTACTGGAAGCAGAGGAAGATGAGGTTCTGAGCCTTTACTGGTACAACCCGCAGACAGATTTGTGGGAGGTTGAGCAAGAGATAGAATTCGATGGTGATGAGACGATACAACTGGTGTTTTATGTCTCGCATTTCTCGCGCTATGCGATCTCGCGGTAAAGGGTAGCTCCTCCTGTTGGAGATAATAAAGAGGGAAGTCAGTTTTCAAGCCCTGGCTTCCTTCTTTGTTATTCTCCCGCAATTCGGTTATTCCATGGAAGGTTCAATGCCTGCGCCCCAGAATGTTTGTCCCCCGTCTGACAAAGTGAGTGCTTGACTATGGGAGCCGTCCAACATGCTGTTGGATCAATCCCACTTTCTTGAGGAAAAAAGAGACCTGTTCAAAGTTCAAAGAGCTGGCTCAACCTTCTGCCACGGCCTTAATGGATTAAAAATTAACAAGTTATGTGCTGCCTTAGAATTTGTCATCAGATGGGCAGAAAGGTTGCTAAAATTCCGGTCAGAAACATGAAAATACAGAAGCTCAAAACCTCCGGCAGAAAGGAGGGGTAAAGATGAGAGACATGCCATTCTTCCGACCAGAGAAGGAGGAGGCTGTGGAGCAGAAGAGTCTTAGCGCTAGGGCCCGGTGGTGCATGGGACTGGCAACGGTGCTGGCCTTGATCGGAATCTTATTCTTCCCATCTGGCTGCAGTAAGCTTCTTCCAACAGCACCTGTTACCGGGGAGGATCAGGTTCAGGGATATCGGGCAGAGGACTTGTGGCCGAAGCCGCCCGCCCAGTTAGCGGGATGGCAAGAACCTTGTTCGGCGCTCGACTCCATGTGGTTCGACAAAAAGGGCGGCAAACTGAAGTTGGAGGCCGATTGCTTCAAGAAACTCGAATTCAAGGTCAAGAAGGACGCAGTCAGCCAAGGCGTACTTATCACCGTGGGCGTGAATCTCTTCAATTACTACCGCGACGGAGAAATGCAGAAGGGGTTCATGCTAGAATTCGCCCCCGACGGTTTGGTCTTCGGCAAGCCGGCCGAACTAAAGGTTGAAGTGAGAGATTTGGATAAAGAAGACAGTGGAGTTCTGAGACTGTACTGGAACAATCCCAGCACCGGACTGTGGGAAGTAGAGGAAGAGGTAGTAATCACTGGCAACAAGAAGAAGGCGGAATTCGATATCTACCACTTCTCGCGCTATGCGATTTCGCGATAAAGGGTAGCTCCTCCTGTTGGAGATATTACGGAGAGGGAAGTCAGTTTTCAGGTCCTGGCTTCCCTCTTGATCTTCACGCGATTTGGCTAATGCACTATCTTCGCATCCACACGATTAGGTGAACTCCCGGTGACAAAAACCTTGAAATATCCAAACTTGGCGGCCTGAATCTGACTGGCGAGGACCGTGCCATCTCCTTGGGCATAACGAACATCGAAGATGACGGTGTTTAAGGTGAACTCTTTGGTCGATGCTCCTTATTCCTCTCAAGTTTTCCTGCAAGACCTTCTTGAATTTGTCGACCTCACCACATGCGCTCACTCCACTTAACACCACTTCTATGATCCTTTGATCGGAAACCTCCTCGCGGTAAGTTCTGAAAATGTCATAGAGCAAGTCCTCCGCCAATTCCTCACATGCTTTGGACAAGGCTCTGTTCATTCCAGCGGTGGGATCGACATCTGCCTGACGAGCATCTTTAGACGAGGCAGCCAATATATCAGCGTTGTCGGTCCTTACAACTCTAAGATTGGCATGGGCGTTGCAGGTGTGGAAAGGGGGGGGCGAGTTGATCGCCCAGATCCTTGCCGGTGGCATCACCTACTATCAATAGCTCGGCGCCATACTGATGCCTCAAAGCTTTTACCGCCTGTTTGTCTCCCTGTATTATCTTTATGGCCTTCGCTCGATTTATGTTTTTTCTCAAGATCTCCGGGTCTTTCACCCTGAATCCTGCGTGCTTGAACTTCTGGATCAGACTCACCTCACACTCAGGCATCCGGGACCAGTCGGGATAGGATTCGTCGTTTTCTAAAGTCTTTTCATCCACCAGGAATAACACCCGAGGGTAATTCGCTTCAGCCAAAAGGATCTTCTTAGCCAAAATGTCATTCCAGAGGTTTTCATCACGCACCACTGCTTCGGTTCCCACCACATATGTCCCATCCATTTTTTACTCGGACAAAATCTCGCAGCTTCTCACATAACCCGCAGTCTGGGTCAATATCAGGTCCTTCAGCGGAAGCGAATTCAAAAACTTGGATTTGCTTGCCGCCAGCACTCCAGCAACCTGTTCCACCGCGTTTCTTAAAGCATCATTCTTCGCCCTGTCCTTGGCATCCAGAAGGTTATCGTTGAAAATGGCGGCTTTGCCCCCAACCGTAACCGTATCGGTTTTGGCTTGAGTGAATGAGGCGGAGAGAGAAAAGACAGCACCGGCGTCGACTGGACCATCAAACCGGTGAAAAAGCCGTGGCGCCAAAGGGCGGCCACATATGCGGACGCCAACGGGGATGGTACGATCGATCTTGAGGACCTGGGTGCCATAAGCGCCAATTGGGAGAAAACGCATCCATACCCGAAACCCGTCTTCACCCCAGGCGATTTTGATTCCCTGGCTGGGCGGAATCCAGACTCGGATGCATTCCAGGAGCTCTATGAGACGTTAACCGACGAGGGTACAGAAAGCCAGGTGAGAATCAGAGAGATACTGGAAACCATTTTGACTGCTGCCCAGACTCGCGACAGGTTCAGCCTTTCCCAAAACTACCCCAATCCTTTCAATCTAATCAGTGAGATAGAATACTTTCTGCCAAACGACTGTCACGTAATGCTTGCCATAAACAATGCCTTGGGGCAAAAGGTGAGAGTTTTGGTTGACGACTATCAAGTGGCAGAATTTAGGTCGGTCAATTGGGATGGAAAAGACGACCGGGGGCGAGAGGTTACAAGCGGAGTCTACTTTTCCAGGATCGAGGCAGACGAATTCGCCGAATGCAGAAAAATGATAATACTCAAGTGATCCTCTGGTCCCATTAAGCTAGATGAGAGCCCCGGCTGCATTGTTGTGGCCGGGGCTTGCGTTAACCAGATGCTTTTCAGCAGAGGGGACCTCTCAAGAGAAGAAATCTGCATAATTCACACGACACTACCGACGTAACTAGATGCTTGACAGGAGCCTTAGGGGATGCTAAATTGTAAGTTGAAGACAACATGATTTTCCTTTCAAATGAGGTTGGTTTGACATTCTACGGGTTCTCGGCAATAGATACCTCTGAGGTGTGGCTCAGACTGTTTCCCACATCCACAAGTAAATCAGCAGCTGAGGGCCCTTTGTGCCCAGCTGAGCCTTTTGTCGATCGAATCGGATTTTCTGTTGCAGCAGAGCGAAATCTATTTTGTGACGCTCGATCAGGAGTTCCCTACTTTTCTGATCACCGTGATTATTCTTGCTCGCATGTTTAGGTTTGAAGGATGAGATCCATTTTATCTGCCCCTGAGCGCAGGCAAAAAGAGAAGAATTCAATTCATTCTCTGGCAGATTAAACAGACAGGTTCCTTTATGCGAAGAACATCCAGATTCATTCTTTACGGGATCGTCATTTGTATCTTCCTTTTGGTTATTGCCGTCTTCGTTCTGATCTTTGGGAGAATGGACGAAACCGTCGAGGCTTTTGGGACGGTTTTCCCGGCGAACCAGGTGAATGTGGCGGCAGAGATCAGCGGAATTGTCAGAGAGGTCGAAGTTCAGGAAGGCGATGAAGTCAAAGTGGGAGATACACTGGCTCTCTTGGTTTCCGACGATCTTAAGTTACAGGTGGAGCAGTCGAGACAGTCGCTTGCCGATGCCCGGGCCAGGCTGGTAGAAGTCAAGGAGGAATACAAAAATCTGACTGAGAGTGAGTCCTTTGAGATCAGCGCCGTTCTGGCGGATATTAGTGCAGCCAGGAGGAGGATGGAGCTCGCCAAGACCAACTTCGAGCGGGCAGAGAGTCTGTTCGTGAAGAACCTGATCAGCAGAGACTCGCTGGAAAGGGCGGAACTCACTTACGACTTGGCGGAATCTTATTGTCTTGTGCTCGACGCAAGAAAGAGGGTTTTGGAGAACCGATATCAACGCCAGATCAAACTGAGAGGGCGAAGCGTGCAAGTAGCACAACAGGCCTATGATTTGGCACAACAGAGATTGAAAAGAACCGCCATCTTAGCTCCCATATCCGGCACAATATTAACCCCCAAAACCGATGAGCTGACTGGCACAAAAGCTGTCGAGGGACGGCCTCTTCTCCAAATAGGAGACCTGTCTCAGATCAAGTTCGTGGCAAGCATAAATGAGGCCGATATCCCCAGGGTTGATGTGGGACAAGAAGCAAGGATTTACATCAACGCCTTTCCTCACCGTCAATATAAGGCCTTCGAAGGCAGGGTGGCGGAAGTCTCGTCTGCTCCGCAGGTCACGAAATCTGGTGTTGCCTTTGAGGCCGAAATACACCTCGACGAACCCTGGGTTGATGTTTCTGAGTCCCGGCTATATTTGAAACCAGGCCTGTCCGGCAAGGCAAAAATCGTGATTAAACCCAATGTGAGGTTGATTGAGAAGATCTTCAAAGGCGTTGCGAAATGAGTCAGTCGCCGGGCTCACCCAGAGCCTCCGCCAGCTTGGGGTTCTGGCGGTGGGAGAGAAAAACCACAAGCGCGAGACATCCTCTCTGCCAGTGCCTGGGATGTGGGGCCCGCATGTTGCTTGGCGATTTGGATTCCCCTCGGATTCAAACTGATTGCAGAAGGCGTAGCCCAGAGGGCGGAGGTGGTCTGCTCCGCTGACCCCGTTTTTGTGGTTTCAGCCTTGCAGAGCGGGCTGCAGGGCCTCTTCCGGATTCTTCATATCCAGCATCAGACAGACAGTGCCAGCTAATCCCCTGTAAAGACTCAGCCGGCAGTGCTTATCCCTCAACCCCTTGATCGCCAGCTCGGAGTAATGGGAAGCGCCACTCAGCCAGGGTCCACCGGGGTCAATGCGATTCAGAGAGAGAAGAGCATAGCTGACGCCTCCGGCGCCACAGCAGAGATGGCCCATCACGTGATCACGCTGATGTGTACAATATTCGCCCGCTGCCTTGGCGGTGTCCAGGAATAGAGGGTCTCCGTAAAGACTGTAGGCGAGGCTCCAGAGAAGAATGAGACCGGGCGCACCATTGCACCAGCCGTTCATATACCCCTTCTCATTTCTCTCATCCACAGGCCAGCTGATTCCGTGGTTTTGTTTTCTGCCCGATTTGGCATATTCTTTCAAGCCCGCAAGAATCCAGTCCGGCAGGGAATAACCGGTTATCTTGGACCAAAGAAGAAGTGCGTAGTAATTTCCTGCGCGGCCGTGGGCCAGTCCCAAACGGTGATTTTTCTCCCAGGGAGTGAGCTCCCGGGAATCTCTGGCCGTGCTGAGTAAGTCTCGGGCCAGGGAGTTACCATGTTCCTTCAAGAGCCCGTCGTCGGTTTCGTCCAATAGCTGGGCACAGCCAACCAAACGGCCGGCAATTCCCTGCATGAATTCCTGCACCGCCAGTCTTTCACTCTCCGGAGCGGTAAACGCCTTCAGGGCCCGTCTAAAGAGAAGCGGATTGTCCTCGGCATGGGCAACCAGGGCCTGGACGAAGGATACCCCCGGGTTACCGAAAAAGAAGGAATCCTTGATCCGGATTGTGAAAACCTCATTCGGATTCTCCGGAAGCTTCTGAACTCGATCATCCTCGGGCGCGGCTGCCACATGGTCTGCCCACAGTCGGGCCTGGTGAAGCCACTGGGGATCATTCA
>CAYFQZ010000634.1:0-9624 GCA_964345305.1 uncultured Ignavibacteria bacterium
CCTGACTCTAACTTGAAACGTGATATTGACTATTCCAATTTGCAGTTTTTGGATTGATGCTGCCGAGGGATCGGGTTAGTAGTTTTGTTCTTTCACCTTTCTCAGCATCCCCAGGCAGCCGTATGGGACCCTGACTGTGCCGATAAGGATCTTCTCCCTCCTGCGCCCGTGACAATCTGATCCTCCCGTGTAGATCAAACCCAGCTTTTTTGCAAGATTTATGAAATGCCTGGTGGTCTGGCGATCGTGCTTATAATGGTAAGCTTCGATACCGTCAAGCCCCAGGGCAAGGAAATCGTAGATGGCCTGAGGCAGCCTGGTGGTTCCGGGATGAGCAAGGACCGCCACCCCCCGGATCAGATGAATCAGCTCAATTCCCTCCTGGGGGGTCAGGAACTTCTTGGGGACATAAGCCTGGGCATGATAGCCCAGATATCTGGCAAAGGCCTCTTCATACGTGTGTACAAACTCCTCCTTGACCAGGGCGTCGGCCAGATGAGGCCTCCCCACCGAGCTTTTGCCTGCTATGTTCTTCACCGTTTCCATGCTCAAATCGATGCCCAGCTCATTCAGCTTCTCAACCATCTTCTCCCCGCGAATCCGTCTCTCCTCCTGGAAGATGTTTATCTTCTTGAGAAATTCTGGATTCTCGCAGTCGATCAGATATCCCAAAAGATGTAGATCCTCGCCCTTGTGGGAAATGGAGAGCTCCACCCCGGGGATGAGTTCTATCCCCAGTTCGCCCGCTTTCTTCCTGGCAGCCTGATATCCGTCGATGGTGTCGTGATCTGCGATGCAGACGGCGGAAAGCCCCTCTCTGGCCGCAACCTCAACCACTTCTTCGGGTGTGAGCAGACCGTCGGAGGCGGTGCTGTGAATGTGTAGATCTACATACTTTCTTTCCATTGATTTCACGCGGGGTGGCTGAGTTTTTCCTCGACCATCCTCTCGATCTCCTGGGTCAGGTTCAGGGCTTCCTTTCTGAGGGCATCCGCCTTTTCCCTGGTGGAGATGACAAAATCCCCGTCCTCAAGGGAGTTCAGATTTATTCTGACGTTGTAGTAGGCGCCGTCCACTGCCGTCTTGGCGGTCAGCGCGGATACGCCGGCGTCCGAGATCATGTTTGGATTTCCCTTCTCCACCACGATCCGGCTCAGCCTTAGCGCCTCCAAGCCCTTCTCCATCACCTGCAGGGGAACGACTATGGCACCTCTGGTCGCTTCCTGGATAGCCTTACCTCTTTTCTCTTTCTCCTCATCGGTGTACCTGGGCAGCTTCATGGCTGCCATCACGCGTTCAAAGCTTTCGGCGTCTTTGACAATGTACTCCTCCATCTGCCCTTTGATCTCTTCGGCTTTCGCTAACACCCTCTTCAACTCGTCACTGACGTCGAGGAATCTCTTTCTTCCGACGGTCAGGCGACACACCATGGAAGAGAGAGCTCCGGCCAGCGCACCACAGGCTGCGGATACGCTCCCCCCACCCGGGGCGGGAGAGGATGAGGCCACCTGATCTATGAATGCTTCGAGTCCTTCCTTCTCGCCTCCGGCAAAGGTCATTAGTTTGTTCTCCAGAACTTGCTCCCTCTTGAAGTTCTCCAGCCGGAGATAGTATTCGGCCACGTCTGTCAGGGCGTCTTGCGGCGTCAGTCCCACTATCTCGCTGGAGACGATCGGGACGCCGTATCTTTCCGCCTCAGACTTAATCATCTCGAAAACCCTGAAGATCGATGTCTTCTTGTAGTTAACCAGGTTCATGGAGATCTGAGCCAAGCCTCTCTCCTTGATCTCAAAACCCAGGGCCTTGCAGAACCTGAGGCCGCCCCCCGAGAACCTGATAGACTTAGCTATCTTCTTGGCGACCCCCACGTAGGGAGTACCCAGATACACGTTGAAGGCGATCAGAAACATGCGCGCGCCGATGGCCACAGCCCCGGCAGACGGGTGCATCCTGGCCGGTCCAAAATCGGGTTTCCTGTTCGGATTGGTCTCTATCTCCGCTTTGATCCCCTCGTATTCGCCGCGCCTCACGTCAGCCAGATTCTGTCGCTCCGGCCTTCTGGCAGCGGCTTCATAGAGGTAAACCGGTATCTGAAGCTTCTCCCCTACCTCCTTCCCCAGTTGCTCGGCCAGCAATACGCAATCCCTCTGCGTGACCTCGGAGACGGGAATGAAGGGGACCACGTCGGTCGCGCCCATACGAGGATGTTCGCCCGTGTGTTTCTCCATGTCTATCAGCTCCGTGGCTTTGGCTATCGCTCTGAAGGCTGCAGTCTTGACTTCCTCCGGTCCCCCAACGAAGGTCACCACAGCTCTATTGTGGTCCGCGTCCATCTCCCGGTCGAGTAGCAGCACGCCTGGTACCGACGTGATCTCCGCCAGGATCGCATCTATCACCTCGGGCCTTCTGCCTTCGCTGAAATTCGGAACACATTCAACTATTTTTGCCATCTCTTGACCTTTCTACATATCGCTGTGACGCATTCAAGACTACAATGTTTGTTCTTTAAGGACTCGATCTGCGTTCCAGGTGGCGGTGCTTTCACTCAAACCTCTGATTTGCTCGATCACCGGGCAACACCTGACTGAGCAGTTCGACCATGATACCTTTCTGGGCATGAAGCCGGTTCTCCGCCTCGTCGAAAACCACCGAGTTGGGCCCATCCATCACCTCGTCCGTAATCTCCTCACCTCTGTTTGCCGGCAGACAGTGCATCACTATGCAGTCGCTTTTTGCCAGCCTTAACAGATGGCTATTGACCTGGAAGCCTCGCAGCAGCTTCTTTCTTTCGTCCGACAGATGCTTCTGTCCCATGCTGGCCCAGACGTCGGTATACACCACGTCTGCATCTTTCACCGCCTCTTTCGGATCGAAGGTGACCGTTATCTTACTCAATCCGGCCTTCTTTGCCTTCCTCAGGATTTCCGGATTCGGCTCGGTCTCCGGAGAGGTTCCGATTCGCAGGTTAAATGAGAATCTGGTGGAGGCGTTGAGCCAGGAGTTGGCCACGTTGTTTCCGTCGCCCAAGTAGGTTATGGTTAAATCCTCCAGCTTTCCCTTGTGCTCGAGAATGGTCAGCATGTCTCCCATTAGCTGGCAGGGATGCAGAAGATCGGTCAGCCCGTTGATCACCGGAATCTCGGCATGCCGGGCCAATTCCTGCACCGGGCCGTGGTCAAAAGCCCTTATCACTATCATGTCTACCAGCCGGGAAAACACCTTGGCGGCATCGTACACGGATTCTCTTTCACCGAGCCCGATCTCGTCCCTGGAGATATACAGCGACTTCCCTCCCAATTGACTGATACCTACATCGAAGCTGACCCTGGTTCGAAGCGAGGGTTTGAGAAAGATGCAAGCCACTGCTTTCCCCTTCAAGGGAAGCGGCTTGATCTTCCCCGACTTCATGTCCAGAGCAAGCTGAAAGGTTTCGTTTATCTCCTCTGTGGTGAAATCAGTTACAGCCAGAAAGTCTTTAATCATAACGTCTCAATCTCCCTTCCGAATGTTCTGACCAATTTAACGCCATTCAGCCATAAGTCAAGCAAAATTGGGGACCCGGAGAAGGTCGAACCGAGAAGTTCCGCGGCCTGCCGAGCCTTAGTCAGTGATGGGAAGAAGGAAGCTGATACGGGGTCCTCCTCTCCCTCCTGGGAGGGGAGTCAGAGGTGAGGGCGTTCAGAATCCGCCGAACAGATTGATTCTCGTCTTCAGGATAGCGGTACTCCTCTCCCTCCTGGAAGAGGAGTCACAGGTGAGGGTAATCAGGAGCCGCCGAGCAGATCGATTCTCATCTTCGGGATAGCGGTCCTCCTCTCCCTCCTGGGAGAGGAGTCACAGGTGAGGGCGTCCAGAATCCGCCCAACAGATCAATTCTCGTCTTCGGGATAGCGGTTCTCCTCTCCCTCCTGGGAGAGGAGTCAGAGGTGAGGGTAATCAAAATCCGCCGAACAGATCGATTCTCGTCTTCGGGATAGCGGTCCTCCTCTCCCTCCTGGGAGAGGAGTCAGAGGTGAGGGCGTCTAAGACCCTCCAAACAAGCTAATTCTCGTCTTGATAAACTGCTCCAACTTCTCCGGCTCCGGCGTCCCGATGCGATACATCTTACCGTTCTTCATATCCAGCTGAACAGACCAAAGACCGGAGACATTGTAGAGCCAGCCACCGGGGATGGCTCTGATGCCCCATCCGTAAATAGCGGAATTCTTCTGCGCGGAACACGAGCGGATGTCTTTGTAGTAGAACCTCTTCCGGATGGGACCAACGCCAAACTTGATCTCGAGGTGATCCTGAAACCCGGTTACGGTAAGCGTGGCAAACGACCCCAGGAGAATCAGAAAAAAGAGAAGGAAGGCCAAAAACAGCCACGAGGGACCCGGATTCTGACCAAAGGGCCTGCCTAGTACTTCTTGATAATAAAGCACGAAGGCGAAAAACAGAACAACCGGAATGAAGATGAAAATGATCAGCCAGCCGGTTTGTGTCTTCTTATAGAAAGCCTGCATACAAGAATTGGCTCTGGGAGTGCACCACCTAGCTGGCGCGTCTCTCGTGCCAGGCGAGAAAACTCAAAGGGTGGCTTTCGCACACCCAAAGATGAAATCGTTGGATAGGCCTTACGGCCATATCTGACTCACATCCTCCAGTCCTATTTCCTCTTGCGCCCCGCTGTGCATGTCCTTCAAGACAGCTTTACCCTTTTTGACCTCTTCTTCGCCGATTATCAAAACCTTCTGCGCCTTCTGCCGGTTAGCCTCTCTCATCTGGGCCTTAAGGCTCCTATCAAGGTAGTCCATGTCACAGGAGACACCCTTTTCTCGCAGGTCTCGAATCAGTCTCGCGGCAAAGGTTCTTGCCTCGTCTCCCAGCGTGGCGACAAAGACGTTCAGTTTTCCTTCCTCGAAATCCAGCTTCTTTTCCTTCTCCAGCACCAGCATGAATCTTTCCATCCCCGCGGCGAACCCTATCGCCGGCGTGCTTTTGCCGCCCAGCTCTTCCACCAGAAGATCGTAACGCCCGCCTCCCAGCAGAGTGTCCTGGCTTCCCAAGCCGGAAGCCTTTATCTCAAAAGCTGTCTTGGTGTAGTAGTCCAGCCCGCGGACCAATCTCTTATCTTCGAAGTACTCTATCTTCAGTTCCTCGAGATACTTTTTCACCTGACTGTAGTGCATCGCACACTCCTGGCAAAGAAAATCGACCATGACCGGTGCATCTTTGAGTTGCTCTGTGCACTGTTCGTTTTTGCAATCAAACATTCTCAGGGGATTGCGCATGTATCTTATCTTGCAGTCGTCACACAGGTCGCAAACTCTTTCCTTCATAAACGCCAGCAGCTTTTCCCTGTGAACCGGTCTGCACACGGGACAGCCGATGCTGCTGATGTGTAACTTGAAGTTCGTGATCCCCAGTTCCCGACAGATCCTCACCCCCATCTCGATCTGCTCGGCATCCAGCCAGGGGGCAGAAGAACCTATGGCTTCGATGTCAAACTGATGGAACTCTCTCAAGCGTCCCTTTTGCGGCCTTTCCTGTCTGAACATGCTGCCCAGGTAATACACCTTGACCAGTGGTGATTTCTCCCCCAGGTTGTGTTCCAGGTAGGCCCTCACCACTCCGGCCGTAGCTTCCGGTCGCAAGGTTATGCTTCTTTTCCCCTGATCCAGAAAGGTATACATCTCCTTTTGGACGATGTCGGTATCCTGCCCTATGCTTCTGGCAAATAGTTTGGTCTCCTCGAAAACCGGGACGCGTATTCCCTTATAGTTGTAGAGAGCAAATATCCTCCTTACCAGCTCTTCCAGATACTGCCATCTGAACGATTCATCAGGAAGTATGTCACGTGTCCCGTATAAGGCTTTGTATTTCATGACAGTTCTCGTCTTTCCCGGTTTGGCTTATACCGTCGGCCGGTTTAGCGAGCCCAGATTTCTGCCGATAATGCTACTGCTGCCGAGGTCGAACCCTGAGATCGCCGTCGGACTCTCAAAACCCAAAAATAATACCTTGGCCATTCCATGTCAATCGATAGTGATAAGATTCTGTGACGGCCAGCCAGCGGGCCCAAGTCAAAAAACGTGAGATTTGTGGGGCTTCTGGGCAAAAATTCCTTTGACTTTTGCCGCCGTGGTTTGTAGATTTAGGCTGGTTTATGGATCTGGAGGCCAAATGGCTGCGGGCGGCTCCAGTGGGAAAATTACTTAGCAAGAACTTGGAGGCAAACCCATGATAGACGTTCATATCGCCAGCAACACAAATGTGGCGAAGATCACTCTTCATTCGGTTCCAGATAAGCCGGGAATTGCCGCAGATATATTTGGCAAACTGGGAAACGAGGGCTTCAACGTTGAGCTGGTGGTCTCCGGCATAAGCTACAAGGGCAAGGTGGACGTGTCCTTTGCTGTGGCCGAAAACGAGTTGGAAGCCATTCGAACCCTTCTGGAGAAAGTAAAGGACGAGTTGGGGGCGGACAGAATCTCGCATACTACCAGCATAGCCTTGGTCTCCATCGCCGGTCACCAACTGGTGCAGACGCCCGGAATCGCCGGAAAGATGTTCAACGCTCTTTCCAAGGCTGGAATAAACATAGACACCATCTCCACCTCCATGTCCTCGGTCACCTGCGTGGTACCGATGGACAAAGCCAAGGAGGCGGTGACAGCTCTGCGAAAGGAGTTCCAAGCTTAGGGGGAACGATTTGCCCGGCCGCGGCGCCCGGTGCCGCGGGGTGCGTGAGGACTCAGAGTCCTGGCGATCGTCTGAATCTGCAAAGCAGGATGGTGCGGTGTCACGGGCGGGTTGATCGACTTTGGGCTGCCTCACATCCGAAACGCAAATGGCTGGCCGGGTCGACTGAGAACGAGAATCTTACCGGTCGAACCCGACCTTTGAAGTCTGTTGCCGCGTGCGCTATCCTGAAAGGGGCTGCGGGAAAAGCTCCGTTTGTTCCATGTGGAGAGGAGGAGTTGAAAAGCAATTCGTCTCTTGGAAAATGCCATGGTTCCTAATCAGAGCCTAACCAGAAGGTTTGTGCATTGTGGCCTGTTCGAAAATTGCGCAGTGAGATGGCAAGCATCGATTTCGCTTGCTTTTCCGGGCAAATGTCGTATAATATTTGGGAAGGTAGGGGGCGCGCAATAATGCCGAACTCATCCATAGAAGGCGCAACTTCGAATCACGCAAAGGAGGTTTATAGCGGACTATCTGAGGCGCTCGGAACCCGGCTGAGACGAAACGTACCTCTGGCATCCTACACTACGCTCGGGATCGGCGGAAATGCTGATCTGTTCTACCGGGCAAGAGAGCCGGAAGAGCTGATCCGGGCGGTGATGAGCGCGCGAAACGCCGGAGCGCCATTCTTCGTTTTGGGCGGCGGAAGCAACCTCTTGGTGAGTGACTCCGGATTCAGAGGTCTGGTGATAAAGAACGAGTGCTCAGAGATAGTGGCGGATGAGGAGAGCATCACCTGCCAGTCCGGCGCTCTTTTGGCTGACCTGGTGGAATCGGCATCGAAGCGGAGCCTTTCCGGTCTCGAGTTCGCGGCCGGTATTCCCGGAACGGTGGGAGGCGCTGCAAGAGGCAATGCCGGAGCTTTCGGAGCAGCGATAGGTGACCTGCTGACCCGGGCCGTCGTTCTGACCGCTTCAGGAAAAGTCGAGGAGGTGGATCGGGGTTACTTTCGATTCGGCTACAGAGACAGCAGACTTAAACATACGGCCGACGTGGTGCTCTCGGTCACCTTCAAGCTCGACCGGCGGGACAAAGGAGAAATAGAGCGGAGGATAAATCGCAATCTGAGCCGGAGGAAAGAGAGCATTCCCTGGCAAGATAAGTCGGCGGGTTGTTTTTTCAAGAACGTGGACGGCCCGAACGGAAGAATTTCAGCCGGATACCTTTTGGATCAGGTTGGCGCCAAGGGGATGCAAGAAGGAGACGTGAGGGTGTCGGACCTGCATGCCAACGTGCTGATAAATGTCGGAAACGGCAGGGCCCGGGAGGTAACGAGGCTGGCTCAGAGACTGAAAGAGAAAGTAAGGCAGGAATTTGGCATCGAGTTGCAGGAGGAAGTCGTATATATAAATTGAGGTATCGGCCGAATATAAACAAAGGAGGACATATCGAGAGGTAGCTAAAGATTGTTTAAGGTGAGATGCACGAGGAGCTCTTTTCCTGATGCATTATCATTCGAAGCAGCAGCTGGAGACCGCCAGGGGCGCATTGTACTCGTTTGGCTCGGCGGTTTTGTTTTTTTTCGGATTGGCTTTGGCCCAATTTGTGCTCTGCACTCCGGCTCACGCTGTACGGCTTGAGGTCCGACTGGACGAGACCGACCGAAGCCTGGTGCGTTTCGGGTATCCTCCCCGGATAACGGGGCTTTGCATATCCTCCGATTCCATTCCCTTTCTGGCTAACAATTTAAGGTACTCCCAGTCCGTGCTGGTGGACTACGAAGGCGGCTTTGTAAGCATAAGCGAGAGGCACGGAGAGTATGAGCTGTACAAGCCTCTGTTTCTGACCATTCCCTCGTACACTTCCGCATCCAACCGGCTGAGATTCCACCAGGACTGGCGCAGCAATCTGCACTCTCATTTCCTGGGCGCCGGGGCCAGATCCAGGGGACTGTTTGAATGGGAAATCCCGGTCAAGTTCCCCAAGGTGGTTTCGAAGATCATCGGGGAAGGGGGACCGGGGCTCAAGGTCACCGGATATCGAAGGATCAGCTTTTCCGGACGAAGCATGTGGGAGGACAACGTCAAAAATACCGCCACCTCCAGGCAATCAAAGTTTCCCTCCTTGAACATGGAACAGCAATCCTCCTTCAAGATAACCGGAACCATCGGCAGCAAGATTTCGGTTCAGGTGGACCAGGACAGCAGGAGACATACCGACCTGGAAAACACGCTCCGGCTCCGGTACAAGGGGGAAGAGGACGAGATCATCCAGACCATTGAGGCGGGAAACACCAATCTCAGCATCGGCAGCGGGGTGGTGGGATATGGCGAGAGAAAACAGGGACTCTTCGGGATAAAAACCACGGCCAAGATCGGCGGATGGAATCTGACCATGATCACCAGCCAGGATAAGGGCTCCACCCAAAAGGCGGACTTCAAGGCCGGTGCGGAGACTTCCGCAAGAGCCCTCCGCGACTACAACTATGTCAAGCGTACGTTCTACGATCTAGGATACGCGGACGATTTCGTGGCGGGCGATTCCATCGCAGAGATCAGGCTGTTCAAGAGCAACAACACGATAAACAGCAATACTGCTCAGGACCCGGCGCCATTCGGCATAGCCTATGTCAATCCGGACAGCATCTCCAACACTTACTCGGAGGGAGCTTTTCACCGAAGATTTCAGGAGATCGACCCGAACGAGTACTTCGTACAGAGGAACCAGCACTGGATACAGTTTTTCAGTTCCCTGGGTGAGGCCGACATTTTGGCGGCCTTCTACGTGGTTTGGAATCGCCAATCCCTGGCCTATGACACCACCGGATTTCTGGAGGATTCCTGCACCAGTGCCGAGCAGGAAACCTGCATGGTGCTGAAGCTGCTGAAGTCGGACGACCCCAAGCCCACCGATTACACCTGGGATTACGAATGGAAGAACGTCTACTTTCTGGGTCGA
>CAYFQZ010000635.1:0-12112 GCA_964345305.1 uncultured Ignavibacteria bacterium
TCTCTGTCCCCCACGCGTAAAATCCCAATTTCGCTACATAGTTCCTCCTCTCCTGATAGAAAGCTAAGACAAGAGGACTATATTTCTCACGCCCCGCCCCCTCGTGGTCTCAACACTCATTCTTCTCTGAGACAATGGACTCGTTTACCTCACAGGCATCTCCAACTGTGAAGCGTGTATTCGTTGAGCCAGCTCTCTTTCACTGGCTCGAAGAAATGATTACTGCTACTCTTCCAGTGGAGCATTCCAAAGCAACCAGCTTTCAGAGTCTGCCCTCTGAGGCTCTCTCTCCATTCTAGATCCGACATTTTAGCCGATACGGTCACACCGTTCCAGTCCAGTCTCCTTTCGAATGGCTGTCCGGTATGACCAAAGAAGTGGTAAGCAGGCCTGCTCCCGTCTAGGAACGTTCGAATCTCCTTCATACCAAAACCTTCGGTTACAAAATCCCTAGCTGAGTCATGGGTGAGGAGAATATCGATATTCACGTTCGTCTCGATATCTGCAATTCGCCTCTTCTCGTATTCTTGGATATACTTCTCCTTTGATGTTTCACGCTCTCCAATTGGTGATCCGATTCGAACTATTCCTAGCACATCGACTTGATCTGTGCCTGACCTGAAGCTGTATTGAACACCACTCTTCAACACATATACTCTTTCATAGCAGTCTACTGAGAAGATAGCTTCCTCGGTCTTCCGCTCAAGTTCATCAAGGTAAGCGTGGTCCTCGTGGTTCCCTCTGACGCAGATCATGTGGCAATCTACCCTGGATAATACGCTTTCAGCCTCTTTGTTTGGTTCGGTGAACAATCTCCGGAATCCGAGCTCGGTGCCGTCCATCTGCGCGTACCTCTTGGTTGCTTTATCGAGTTTTGACTCCTCCGCAAAGATACCCAAGTCACCGCATTGCAGAATAAGATCTATGTGCTCTCCTGTTTCGCGCTGGTATCTCTCCACCAATTTGAAGCACAGCAGTATCTTTCCGTGGATGTCAGAGAAAATGGCGATGTTCATTTCTTTCTAAGCGGGATGCTAAGTTATGGTTTTTCCCAAGTGCGATTCTCCTCAGCGGATTCATCCGTCTTCATCCTGTAGAAGTAGATCCCCGATACCGCAGGTCTGCCTTCCTCGTCAGTACCATCCCACTTGATGCTCTTGTGCCCTGCAGTTTGATATCCCTCGACTAGCGTCTTAATCCTCTGGCCCAAAAGGTTGTGCACCGACAGCTTAACGTAAGAAGCATTCCGTAGGACGTAGCTGATTTCCTTCTCTTGGTCAATTGGAAAATAAAAGATCCGTGCGACACATCGGACTAGCTTGCCGAGCAAACCGCCAAGCATGCCGAATAGCAGCCCAAAGATGCTGGCCGCAAAGACCACAGCTATGGAGGTGGGCAGGCCTCCTTCGAGAGAAGCCACGGTCGATATACCCAACAATGGGAGTGCGACGAGCCAGATAGCGCCCCAAAAGAACACCGTCAGAAATGCGGCAGGCCCTCCCTTTCGCGCCCCATTGGCAACTGCCCCAGCAACGAAGGTTCCCAAGATTACTCCAAATCCCATGAGGCCGGGAACATTGGTTGTGCTGGACAATAGAGCCACTGCTGAGCCAACGGCAACTGCTGTCCAGAACTGAGTCCTTGTTGTTCGTCTTTCCAGCTTGACGCCTCCCCATTCGAGCCTGAATAGCCGTGCCAGATTCCAGGCGTCGTCGAAAGCCCGGTGCTTGGTGCCCTTGAAGGGGATCCCCGATAGTCTGAGCGCTCGTCTCATCCCCATTGGCCTCATATGATGCCTTTCAGCAAATTCGTGTTTCAGGCTGCGGTGGGGCCCGAAAGGATACGAGATTTTGTGATACTCGCAATCTTCCATTAGCTGTTCCCGATCGTAGTTCCCCCACGAACATAGAACCAGATCAGAGAGCTTCAGTCCCGAAATTTCCTCGACATGCTTTTGAAAGCTCCTCAACGCATCCGGGAATAACGGAGCAGAATCTACCTGTGACTGCGAGATCGACGTAAGCTTCCTGCAGAAGGCGGACAACACGGGGGTAGCTTCAGGTTCATCAAAAACGGCACTAATAGCGCCTGTCTCATCTTGAAGCAGACCCGCTTTGATGAGGAATTGCAGGTTCTTTGCGGCTTCTTCAGTATTGCCGGTTTCTATCGCCCTAAGAATGAGTTCGCTTTGCAGCCTCTGTTTTTCAAGATTTACACCTGCTCGATTCTGCATTACAACAGTAAACAAAGTTCCCAAGATGCCTAGTACGGCCACGAAAAGTGTTATCGTTGCGGGGGACCATTTGGTTTTCTTGTCTCTCTCTATCTGCGCAGCGAGTTCATCTCGTTTTAGTTTGATTTCCGCCTCTCTTAGCCGGATTTCTGCTTCCAACTTTCTCTGCTCAAGAGAGTGCTTGCTTTCGCTGGGGTTTTGAGTCTTCTCAGACATTGTCCTCCTTTATAAAGGCACACAGAGGCAGGTCGCACACAGCGCAACTGTGGGCGACCCCACCAGTCAGTCTTTATGTTGTGGTTAGGTTAGTTTACTATTTGCCCCATACGTCATATTGGTACTTCTGGAATTCCTCACGATCCGTAAAAACACGAATTACCTGGTTTCTCTCATTGATGATTCCTGCAGTTGCTTTGACGATTGCCTCAGCTTCCAATCTTAACTTTGATCTCTCTGGCTTATCCAAGTCCAAGTCTCGGGACAGCTTCTGTAGGTTGTTTCTTGCCTTGGTAAAGTAAGCCTCGTCAAACTCGAGATCACTAATGAAATATCTTACCGACTCTTTCAAATCGTCCACTAACTCGAAGAGGTTTATGAACCAGTAGTAACAATTGGATTCGTTTTCCTTGCAGAAACACGCGAGGTGCCATTTTCGGTTTTCCGCACGTGAACTATTGTTGGCGCCCCAGACCAAACGGAATTGCTTCGCATTGCTCTTAAAGATTTTAGGATCATATTCGTGAACGGTTCCGTGCCGCCACATGCTGTACATCAGATTGCTCCTACCAGAATATGCTGAATTAGCTCTCACCAAGTACTTTTCCACATAGGCAACAGCGTTTTTCGAATCATTTTTGCCGTTTCTTGAGAGAGCCCCGAGATAGTCTATATAGCAGAACACCTGTCTGGATATGCTGAGAAAGCCACCCCGCCTCTCCCTCTCATGAGTTCTCAGTGGAAGAAGTAGGTCGCTGTCTATCGAATTCAAGATGTTTACCAAATGTCGAAGGACAGACTGTTGTTCGTTCATAATCCTGTTTACCCAAACCTTCTTTCTATGTATCCGCGCAAGATGCCAAACACCGTGTCAAGTGCGGTGTGAAACCCTTACGAAAAATACATCGTTTACTCGCCGACTGCTAACGCCCCTAGATATATTCATTCTAATCCAAAATCTGGCAAAATCGATTCTGTTTATATGACACATCATACTGTCTCATGCAGCCCTGTCAAGAACTTTCAGAGGGCTTTTGCTATTGGTGATGAATGTGTTTGGTCTTATCCCAGGTTCGGTGCCTTATGTTCTTCGCATGCAGTTATCCAGCTTGCCAACTCGTCTGCCATCTTCTTTATTTCAATGTCTGGATTCTTCATAAGAGCGGGCGCGTTAATTCCGATTTTATTCTTCGGGACATTAAGTCTATAGCAGCCCAGGCGGTTGTTCTCAATGAAGTACTGCGCCGGTTCTATATTGTGCAATATCTGCTTTTTCAACCGGTGGAGATATCTGGTCTGGTTCTCGCCCGGCTCGAAATCGGTCTTGTGTATCCAACCATCCTCATTTTTGAAGGCTGCCCATGCCAGCTTCACCAGGTACTTGAAGCTCTTGGCCGGCAGGCTGAGCTTTTTCCCGCTGATCAGCACCGTGAATCTGTCCCTGACCGGAGTTCCATCCAGCATGAGGCTTGGCTCTTCTTCCTTGTGGGCCTTGTGCACATGAGCGAGCCCCGGTCTCCTTTCCGGCCGCCTGGGTGGCTGCTCTGCCCTCTCCTTCAACTTCCGTGCCACTTTCCGCGGAATCAAGCGTTCCAGCTCCTCGGGCTCGGCCTCTCTAACCTTCTTGAGATTGCAGAATCCTGCTTTCGCCAGTCGCCAGACATAATCCCTTCCCAAACCCGGTACTCTGAGACGCGCTAGTTGGATTCCACCTTGGTCTACACCGAAGTTCACGCGGAGAGAAAGCCGTTTCAAGAAGTGTAACAGCCTCCTATCAAGATTCAGAACCCGTGCCAATCCGCAGGCAGCGTCCAGCAGCCAGCTTACGCTCCTCCCGATCTGTTCGATTTGGCCTGAAAGGCAGAGGTACTTCCGCTCCAGGTCAAAAGTCGAGGCGTCGCTTATCCATTCATCAAGCAAGCAGCACAGTTTCACTAGCCGGATTTCCGGGGCTGAAAGACTCATCTCTTTCTCCACCAGGCTCCTGACCGCCTCGGGTGGGGGCTGGTTTAAGTACCTGTCCCTCAGCGCCCTTTCATACACCCTGTTCTGTTGTTCCCAGAAGCTTACGTTTACGTAAATGTCTTCTCCGTCCCTGGTGTTGATGACAGAATAGAACCAGCTGAACGGATCCGGATCAACCGCCCCCTGTAGAACCTTCTCGATCGAGAAGGCGGTCTGGATGGAGATACCCTTCAATGCACAGACGCTTCCCAGTCTGGTCGGTGAAAGGCGCTCTGTCTTTCGGGACAAGATTCTCTTTTCGACGAGCTCTTCCAATTTTCTCTCCAGCGCATCTTCCAGATGCGGCATAAACTTTTTGTCTAAGCCGGAGCTTATGACTCGCCTAAGTTGAGACGGAGACTTGGCCGCTCCGGAGGCGATCAGATCGAGAATCACGTCACCCCGATCCCTCTTGAAAAGCTGGGAGGCGATTTTTCCCTCCTGCCCCTCGACATATGCCTCCCACAGGTAGTCGAACTGAAACCTGTTTTGGGCAATTACTATGGACCTGCCGAAGTCTTTTTCCAGGCCGAATCTGCCGGCCCGCCCCGACATGTTCTCGTACTCGCTCCAGGTTATGGGCAGCATGACGGCTTTTCCAGAATGTTCTCCCGCCTCGTACTTCTGGGCTTCGATGAAGACGGTTCTGGCGGGCAGATTTATGCCCAGCGACAGGGTGGTGGTGGAGAAGATGGCTCTGATCTCTCCTTTCAGATAGCAAGATTCCACCACTTTTCTTTCGTCGAAGGTCAAATCAGCATTGTGGAAGGCAATTCCCTTCTGCAGGCACGGGATCAGTTTTTCCTTCAAGGTCGTATTCTCCAGCTGAGACAATCGATCGATCGCATTCACACAGGGCCGGAGGTCCGACTGTTCCGAGAAGAGAAGGGCGCAATCCTCGCAGTTTCTCTTGCTTTTCAAAAACACTAAAATCTGCTCTCCGTTCTCCAGCAGGCTCCTCATGTTGGCGAAAAGAATCTCGTGTGGATCCTCAGAATCCACTTGCACCAAACGCTCGCTCCCTTCCTGACCGGAGTTGAATTTTCTGAAGTGGAACGCCCCGTCGAGAAGAACCCCTTGCAGGAGCTCCACCGGCCTTGATTTCTCACACAGCAGCTCACATCCCAGCCAAGAAGCCAGTTGCCCGGCGTTTCTCAGGACTGCGGACGACCCAACGATCTGTGGGGCATAGCCGGAGGCTCTTATCTTGGTCAGGGCGAGCTCCAGCACCGGGCCACGACAGGGATCGGAGATCATCTGAAGCTCGTCCACCACGATCAGGTTGATCAAACTCAGGATGTCCAGATTCCTGATCAGAAGTTGGTTGAACTTCTCGAAGATCATCACAGCGAGATCAAAATCGCCCTTCTCGATTTCTCTGTCGTGCTCTTGTCGATCCCGGGTGGAGATGGTTACCTTTATGCCGAGATCGGCATACTTTTCCACGAAGTCCGCATACTTCTCCTCGGCGATCGCCTTCAGCGGAACCAAGAAGACAACCTTCTTCCTTCCGTAAAGGTTTGCCACCGCAGCCATTTCGCCGCAGAAGGTCTTGCCGGATGAGGTAGGAGCACATATGATGAGACTTGTACCTTTGAGCAGATCATGCTTGGTCACTGCCTCGGACTGAAGGGGCAGGAGCTCCGCTCCCTGGGTTCTCTTCCAGGAATCGACGATTGGCTGCGGTATACCATACCTTAAGAGCTTATCCAGTTTCACCTTTGCCTCCCATTGTTTGACCCACGGTTCGTGGCTCGTAGTTCACGACTAGAGGACTAAAATCAGAAGCCGCGGGCCGTAAGTTACTTTCGGTTGCCGGGAGAACGATACTGCACATCCGTGCAGTTGTCAAGGAAAAAATAGGATTTTTTGACGGAACTGTATTATGGGGGGGCGACGCCGCCAGCAACGGTTTAGAGGGGTAAGCCTCAGTTTCCTCTTGACAGAGCGGGGGGGAAGAGTTATCTTGTAAGCGGAAGGGAAATGTGAAAGGAACTGTTTTACGCGCTGGTCGCGCTCGATGCGCTGACAGACTTTCCCGAGGGGCTCATCTTGAGTGACACAAGAAGAGAGAGGTTGTGTATCTTCTTGTCTCCGGGGTCCATCAGTCGGGGAAATACCTTACCTTATATTTATCGCATTGAGAGTTGCATTCGTGCTTTGAGTTGGCAAGAACACTTTACAGGAGAAAGGAGGTAAGAAGGAAACAACTTTAAGGTTTGTCAATTCCTGCCCTTTGTGGCTCAACAGTTAATCTTCTTTCCTGACGGAGGAAGCTATGCTAAAGAGATTGGCTTTTGTCTCCGTTCTGGCCGTGGCGCTGCTGGCGTGGAGTTTGCCGGTTCTGGCTGCAGAACCTACGGCGGATCAAGCGGAGAACATCGTGCCGTCTGCGGGAGCCAAGGCGCCCGGCGACATTTTGTTTCACTGCGATGTTCAGAGTATTCCAAACGACAACCGAGTCTTGGGGATAGAGACCCTCAGAGATACTATCTTCATCACCGGTGGTGGCCAAGCTGCTCCCAATTGGGTTCACGTCTGGACCATGCCTGGTGGCATATGCACGTATGGGTACACCGTGCAGCAATACACACCCGAGACCTGGGGATGGCGAGACATAGCCTGTGACGGCGAATACCTTTACGCCAGTGACGATCGAACACTGGAGTGCTTCTACGTGACTCCCGGAGGAGTAGTTCTGGTTGCCGCGAACAACATCACTATCAGTGGGATGGCGGACATAAGCGTGGTCCGTGCCGTGGCTTACGACGAGGATCACGACTGGTTCTGGACTGCAAACTTCAGCAGCAACATTTATGCCTTCGACCGCAGTGGAACTATGACGGCAGGGCCCTATGCCAACGCCTACGCCGTTTACGGGATGGCCTATGACAACGAATCCCCGGGTGGCCCGTTCCTCTGGGTTCACACTCAGGATTCGTGCAACGTGCGCCAGTTTGATCCGAACACAGGCGTTTATACAGGCGTTGTCTATTCCGGCTGGGGGGATGGTGATCCTGGCGTCAGCGGAATTGCGGGCGGCCTGTGTGTGATGGAGGGAGATCCCTCGAAAGACAGGGGAAGCGTCACCCTTCTGGGCATTATGCAGGGCAGCCCGTTTGACGAGATGTACGGCATGGAGATCGTGGAAGCGGATTCGCTCTACTGGAAGCCGCCTTACGAGAATTACGCCCCCAGCGGCATGCCTGACATAGACATGTTCCAGGGCTTCGGTTGGTGGAAGACTGAAACCAGCCTGCCCACCTTCGACGGACCCTGCGCCGTGGCAAACTGCTTCAAGTGGTTCGACTCGAAGTACGAGGAGGGCTTCGGAGGCGTGCCCGGGGATGCGGACGACCAGTTCCCGCTGGTAAGAGACTACCTGGACAACCTTCCGACTTACCTGCAGGTGCAGGATGACCACAGTCCCGAAAACATCGACATTGACCACTGGCACTACCTGCAATATGGAGTACCGATCACCCCGTGGCTGCAGGGTGCAACTACACCACCACCGCCCACTACTCAGCCGTTTGTCCCCGGATACCAGTATCCGCCCCAGCCAATGCCCCCATGGGGCGAGCTGGTGGAGAGGCTGGCCTGGTACCTAAACGTGGACGGAGTCCAGACCGGATACTGCGGTCACTCCGGAACCAGGCCCCAGGACATGCACGACGGCATTCAGGACTGGCTCGCAAGCGAGACCTTTGAGGGGACGGGCGGAGAGCAGCAGTTCATCCGGGGAGACATCAATGCGGACGGGATTGTTGACATGAGCGATGTGACCGCCTGCGTCGGAGGAGGGCCTTTCCTCTGCGACGATGCAGCCGATGTCAACGATGACGGAGTACTGGATCTGACTGACTGTGACTATCTTCTTGCGTGGTGGCAGGGAGGTCCGCCACCTCCTTCTCCCTTCCCCGATTGCGGCATCGATCCGACAGCGGACGGCCTCGGCTGCGCCAGTTTTCCGCCTTGCCCATCCTTGGGTCCTTCGGTGGCTGAGACTCTCTGCGTGAACATCTGGCCTATGCCTGAATTCGAGCTGGTGGAGACGCTGGTAGAGAAGTGTGAGGACATGATTCTGCTCTTGGGCTTCTGGTGGCAGGATCCAACCGGGCAGTGGTGGAGAAACGGCGGGCACTGGGTGACCGTGGCCGGCATCAACTCGGAAGACTTCCTGATAGCCTTCTCAGACCCGTTCATGGACAACGCCGAGTACGGCGGCCGCGGCAGGGTCGGGTCCGGCGGGTATCTGAACCATAACCACCCTGAGTGGGATCACTGGACGCACAACGACGAAGGGAACGTGTCGCATGACGTGTACGAGGTGATAGTCGATCCGATCAGCCCGGGAGGCCTGTGGGAGATCGTTGACTACGGCGTCCCGTATGCGCCGCCCGACTTCATCGCCTCGCGGTTCTTCGACGCCAACGTGCCGCCCGAATTCGAGCCGATGACCATGCCCTTTGACCCGACGAGGACTCTGGTAACCGAGGTAGAGTACGCCATCCAGGTATCGCCTTGGGATTATCGCGGTGATGTCGCGCCCACCGGCGGCGACGGGATACTGGACGTGGGAGACGCGGTGTATATACTGAACTACCTGTTTAAAGGTGGCCCTCCGCCCGATCCCTTCATAGAGGGAGACACCAATTGTGACGGTTTGGTCGATCTCTCGGATGCGATCCTGATACTGAACTACCTCTTCAAGGGCGGACGTATCCTGCGCTGCTGCGATCCGTAAGCCACGAAAACAATAACGAAGGGGCGAAAGGGCCGTCCAGAGATGGGCGGCCCTCTTTTTGGGTGCACGATCAGATAGGTTCGGCCGTCACGTCCTCCAATCTGCTGGCATAAAAGGCACTTACGGCGACTGCTTAACAAATAGGATTAAGCCTCCGCAGGCTCGGGTTCTGGCTTGCCCCCGGCCTGACCTCGCGGCGTCTTGAAGATGGAAACCACTCCCCGTAATCTTTTTTCTTTTTGTTGACATTGGGAACCGCGACCCGTATATTCGGTGATACGGTGAAATTGACCCTTTCCCCCTTTTGTGAGGGCCTTCAAGAATGAGTCCCAAAACCACTTCCGTTACAGAGCCTGAGGTGACTGCCAAACTGGTAAAGGAGCACGGGCTTTCTTCAGAAGAGCATGAGGCGATTAAGAAGATTCTGGGAAGGGAGCCGACCTATACCGAGCTTGGCATCTTCTCTGTCATGTGGTCTGAGCATTGCAGCTACAAAAACTCCATCAAGGTTCTTAAGACATTTCCCCGCGAAGGCGGCCACCTTCTGGCCAAGGCCGGGGAGGAGAATGCGGGGGCGGTCGACATCGGGGACGGCCTTGCGGTGATCTTCAAGATCGAGAGCCACAACCATCCCAGCGCGGTGGAGCCATACCAGGGAGCGGCCACAGGAGTCGGCGGAATCATGCGGGACATCTTCACCATGGGAGCGCGGCCCATCGCCTGCCTGGACTCTCTCCGCTTCGGCGAGCTTTCCAACCCCAGGGTCAGATACCTCTTCGACGGGGTGGTAAGAGGAATCGGAGATTACGGGAACTGCTTTGGCGTGCCCACTGTGGCAGGGGAGGTTTATTTCGAAGAGTCGTATACTGGTAACCCTCTGGTCAATGCCATGTGCATCGGTGTGGTGAAGGTGGATCAGATGGCCACAGGCAGTGCCAAGGGCAAAGACAATCCAGTCCTCTTGGTCGGCGCGTCCACCGGCAGAGACGGGATACATGGAGTTACCTTCGCCTCCGAGGAGATCTCGGAGAAATCGGAAGAAAAGAGGCCTTCAGTCCAAATAGGCGATCCCTTCATGGAGAAACTCCTCCTGGAAGCGACACTGGAGATAATCCGGGAGGATCTGATCGTGGGCATCCAGGACCTGGGAGGAGCGGGTCTTACCTGCTCCACCTGTGAGACTGCGGCCAGGGGAAAAAGCGGAATGGAAATCGACATAGCGCTGGTTCCAAAAAGAGAAGAGGGCATGATCCCCTACGAGATAATGCTGTCTGAATCACAGGAGAGAATGCTGGTGATCGCCAAGAAAGGATTGGAGGGGCGGGTGCAGGAGATCTTCAAGAAATGGGGGTTGCACTCGGTGATCATCGGCAAGGTAACGGACGATGAGATGCTGAGGGTGAAAAACCACGGTGAGGTCGTGGCGGAAATTCCGGCAGCCTCCCTGGCGCTAGGCGGGGGAGCGCCGCAGTACACCAGGGAAAGAAGGAAGCCTGCGTATTTGGCAGAGGCAAACAAGCTCGATCTGGCTGAAATAAGGATACCGGATGATCTCAACGCGGTTCTCCTGCGGCTTCTGGGCACCCCCAACATCGCCAGCAAGAGGTGGGTCTACGAGCAGTATGATACCCAGGTGAGGACCGGCACGGTGGTGGGACCAGGATCGGATGCCGCGGTCTTGCGAATCCGTAAAACCAACAAAGCCCTTGCCACCAGCACCGACTGCAACGGGCGCTATTGCTATCTAAACCCTCGCACCGGCGGCAGGATTGCGGTGGCGGAGGCGGCCCGAAACGTGGTCTGCTCCGGAGCGAAACCGCTGGCCATCACCAACTGCCTGAATTTCGGAGACCCGTACGATCAGGAGGTCTACTGGACCTTCTTCGACTGCGTAGCGGGAATGGGCGAGTCCTGCCGCAAGTTCAACACTCCGGTAACGGGCGGGAACGTAAGCTTCTACAACGAGGACCCCGAAAGAATCGTCTATCCGACCCCGGTGGTGGGGATGGTCGGGTTGGTGGAAGATTTGAAGCACGTCACCACCATGAGTTTCAAGGATGAAGGAGACGCAATCGTCCTTCTCGGAGAGAACCTGCAGGAGTTGGGAGCAAGCGAGTACCTGAAAGTGATCCATAACCTGGTACGAGGTGATGCCCCGGAGCTGAATCTGGACAAGGAGAAGAAGGTCCAAGAAGCATGCCTGGCGATGATTAAGGCTGGGCTGGTCAAATCCGCGCACGATTGTTCCGAGGGAGGTCTGGCCGTGGCCCTGGCAGAATGCTGCATCAGTTCGCCAGGTCACCTGGGCGCAGAAATAAAGTTCGGTCAAAAGATGAGGGCGGATGCGCTGCTTTTCGGAGAGACTCAATCCCGGATAATCATCACGGTGAGTGAGAAGAATGCGGCAGCAGCGCAAAAGATCGCCGGTGATCATCAGGTTCCCTTCGGCGTAATCGGAAACGTGAAGGGGCGTAAGCTCAAAATAAAAGGAATGATAGATCTACCTGTGCAGAGGCTGGCGGATACATATGACAAGGCCATCGAACGAATCATGGAAAAGGAGCTGGAAGTCGCATAAAATGATGGAAAATCGGCTCTGAGATCGGAATCTAACGTGGTGATGAACTGTATAAGGGGAGGAAAGGTCACTCTTGGACAGTGCCATCTGAATTTTGATCTTGACATGAACTGAGGGTGAAGATAAATTGGTGCGAGAAGAAGGATCAAAAAGAAGAGAAGGAGGTGAGAGAGGAGAATGAAGAAACTGTTGGTTATACTCCTTATGGCGCTTGTGGCAGCCTTTTTGATCGTCGGCTTCGCCGTCTCGCAGGAGAAGGAAGAGGCAGCCGATACCACCAAGAAGGAAGAGGCAGCCGATACCACCAAGAAGGGGGAGGCAGCCGAGGAGGACA
>CAYFQZ010000636.1:0-21705 GCA_964345305.1 uncultured Ignavibacteria bacterium
AGCTTTATAGAGAAATAGCAGTGGTTGAATCGCCCTCGTGGTGGGAAAAATCTATCTTGTTCTTGTCCGGTGGAAAAGCAGATAGCCCAATAGCGCGAAGATGGCTAAAGCGAGTATATCACCCAGCGTTCCTGGCAGGATATGGCCCACGCCTTCTGGCTTTCCGAGGAAGAATGCATACAAGGCTATGCCCACGCCCAGCAGGCCTTCGCCGGCTATCAGCCCGGAGCCAAAGAGAATGCCTCTTTCTCTTCTCTGGTTTAGCTGAGCTTCGTCGTGTGCATATTTTTTCTCTATGAAGCGCCTTATGCATCCTCCCACGAAAATCGGGGTCATGGTGGAAACGGGGAGGTAGAGTCCTACGGCAAAGGGAAGGGAGGGTAAGCGGAGAAGTTCCACAATGGCGCCAAGCCCTGCTCCGGCTATCACGAAGCCCCAGGGAATCTTGGCCTGCAGAACTCCTTCGATCACGGTCTTCATCAAGGTTGCCTGAGGGGCGGGCAGGTCGGTGGAGCCAAACTGGTATGCGCTGTTTAGAATTACCACTGCACCGCAAACGGCAAAGGCGGAGGTTACGGCGCCGATAAGCTCGCCTATCTGTTGTCGGTTGGGCGTGGCACCGACTAAGAATCCAGTCTTCAGGTCCTGGGAGGTATCACCGGCTATGGATGCGCCCACACACACCACGGTGCCCACGGTCAGAGCCGTCACCATGCCCACCTCGTCGGTCCAGCCTAAGAGCACAAAGATCAAGCTGGTGCCCAAAAGAGTCATGATGGTCATGCCGGATGTGGGATTGGATGAGACACCCACCAGACCGACTATGCGCGAGGAGACGGTGACGAAGAAGAAGGCGAATATGGCAATGCAGGGAGCAGCAACCAACCTCACGGTCATGGTTTCCCCACCACCGAGTATGTGAGGCACAAAAGCCAATATCAAGACAATGATGCCGACGCCGGCTGCAACATAGGTAAGGGGGAGGTCAGCGTCGGTTCTATTTACTTTGGGCGGACCAGCGTAAGTATGTGGCGTGATCTTGCCCATTCTGGACCTGACCTCTTCCAGGCTGAGCTTGAAGGATTTGATCATCACGGGAATCGATCTGATTATAGTGGCGATGCCGCCGAAGGCCACCGCACCTGCGCCCACATACCTTATATATCTGTTCCATATCTCCGACGGGGTCATCTCTGTTACGAGCTTGACGGTCTCGGGGAATAGGGGAGAGGTTAGTCCTTCTCCATAGTAGGCGATTGCAGGAATCAACATCATCCATGAGATAAAACCGCCTGCCACCATGATCAACGATATGCGGAATCCGAGGATGTAGCCTACGCCCAGAAGGGCAGGGGTGGTCTCGATGCCCATCTGTGCTTTCTTCAGTCCTGGAATTCCGGTGGTGACCCTGTCACTCCACAGATGCAAAAAGCCGATGAAAAACTTGTACAGGGCGCCGATTCCCAAGCCCAGAAAGACATTCCCAGCTCTGGCTCCTCCGGTTTCGCTTGCCACGAGAACTTTGGCACAAGCAGTCCCTTCAGGATAGGGCAGTTTGCCGTGCTCCTGGACGATGAGGAATCGCCTCAAGGGTATCATGAAGAGGATGCCCAGCAGCCCGCCCAGCATGGCCAGGCTTGCCATCTGTACCAGCGAGGGATTGAGGCCCCATAAGAACAGTGCGGGAATGGTGAAGATGACTCCCGACGCCAAAGATGAGCTGGCCGAGCCGATGGTCTGAGAAATGTTATTCTCCAGAATGGTCGTGCCCTTGCCAAAGAAGACATTGGCGAAGCGGAAGAAGGCTACGGTCATCACCGCCACCGGTATTGACGTGGAGACGGTAAGACCTGCCTTCAAGCCTAAATAAGCGTTAGCTGCTCCGAAGAGGATTCCGAAGATGGCCCCGGAGACGATTACTTTGGGTGTGAATTCTGGGATGATCTTATCAGAAGGGATGTAAGGCTGGAATCGTTCTGCGGGATTCTTGTTGGAATTGCCTTTTCGCGTATTCATGCTTCGGACCTTCTCTGTTGTCACCCTCTCTCCCGCCCGCTGCGGGATGGGAGGGAACACAAAGGAGCGCGAGATTCGGATTTCTGCACGGTCTTTTTCACCCTCTCCTTAGTCCTCTCCCATCGAGGGAGAGGACCCCCGCCCTTCCCTCCCTTGATGGGAGGGAATACAAGGGAGGGTGAAGCATTTTACGCGCAGGGGCGAACCTTGTGTTCGCGCAAATCCGGGGCGGAGGTGAACTCCGCCCCTACTCGAAAAGCTCGGAGGCTTTGACGATTTCGAAATCCTCCTCCGTTAAGCCAAGATCAAAAGCCTTTATCTGGTCATCTGCCTCTTTTAGCACGCTCGGATCTGCCTGAGATGGATATTCGATCACGGCCTGATCAGACAGAAGCTCCTTCTTGAATTCCTCTCCATCGGAAACCAGAGCTACGATGGCCAAGTTCTGGGGCGTAAGATGCCTCTTGATTGCAGCGTCGATCCGCTCTTTTGTCAACCTTTCCACGGTTTGTTCATAATTATCCACGAAGCCATCAGCGCCGCTGAATTGCTCGGCCATCAGGTGCGCCAGTTTCCTTTGAGGCGTCTCGATCTGGAAGGGGAATTGGTTTTTCTCAAAGTTCTTGACAAATTCCAGTCTATCCTCAGGCATGCCGTTGTCGACCAGATCGGTCATCTCTTTCAGACATAGCTTCATGGCGAATTCGGCATTGATGCTCTTGGGATAAGTCCACATGCTGAAATACTGGGAATTCCTCGGATTGCCGGGATCGGCCAGCTTGGACCACCCGAACGGCTTGAAATGTTCGATGTAGCTGTATGCTCCATAGCACAGGCCTCTTTCCATCCTTACCGTCTTGTAGAGTCTTCCGATCGATTCCCTGTGTTTTCCCAGGTGCACGTTGGCCACCAGCAACGGGAAATAGTCCGACGAACGGCGGGTCAACTTATGCAGGTGACCGATCCTGAACTGGGTTTGCGCCCTGCCCTCTTTTTCGATAAGAAGGACTTTTCTTCCTGTGATCGGCTCGATCCCTCCCAGGATGGGGGCGGCCTCTCCGGTCTTGAGAGTGGACATCTCGTTTGCGAATCGTTCCACAAACTCCTGGTCGATGTCTCCGGCCAGACCAAGCAGTATGTTATTCCTGACGAAATGCGTGCTGTAGAAATCCGCGGCATCCTGTCGGGTGAACGATTTCACGGAAGATTCATTTCCAGCCACCAGGTGCCCGTAGGGATGTCCCCTGTGTATGAAATTATCAAAGCTCTCCCTGACCAAGGCGACGTCGCTCTGCCGCACGTTCTCTATGGCGTCGAGTTGATCGGACCTGGTTTTCTCTATCTGATCTTCCGGAAACGTCGGCTTCAGGATGATCTCGGAAAACACTTGGTAGAACTCGTCTAAATTCTCTTTGAGGGTGGTCCCCGAGAATACGATTACCTCTTTATTTACCTCGATATTCAACCGGGCGCTGATGAAGTCTAATCGCTCGGAGATTTCATCCCGGGAGTAAGACTCCGTGCCCCGGTCCAGCAGCTTAGCGGTGAAAAAGGCGAGCCCCTCCTTGCCGGGTGGATCGTAAGCTGATCCAGCCCTGATCATCACCTCGAAGTACACCACCGGTATCCCCGGCTTCTTGACCTGGATGACTTTTAATTCGTCAACTCCGGCACAGAAAAGGCTCAGGCTCAGCAGGCATATCAGGCCGATCAGGAGCAAAGCTTTTACCCTTGCCGTTACCACGGGATCCTCCTTTCTCCGAATATACAAAGAATCACACCTTGGTTCGGAACCAGCCCTAGCTCTTGGGCACCAAAGTGACCACGGTGCGATTTGTCGGATCAAATATCCTCTGCGCAACCTCCTGAACGATCTTTGGGGTAATCGAATCGTATCTCTCCTCCGCCTCAAACAGCAGACGGTAGTCTCCGCCGATCAGATGGTAATGTCCGATCGTCGAGGCCACCCGGTAGGGGCGGTCCAGCCGGTAAAACATCGAGGCCTTGAGGGAGTTCTTGACCTTGGTCAGTTCCCTTTCGCTTACCATCTCTGTTCCGAGCCTGTCCAATTCCCCGAAGAGGATCTCTTTGACCTCCTGAAGAGACTGTCCTCTTTTCAGTCTGGCCGAGATGGTGAACATCCCGGGATCTTTGTTGCTCTCCATTCGTCCCGACACGCGATCAACCATCTGCAGATCAGTCTGCAGTTTCTTGGTCAACCGTCCGCTTTTCAGAAACAGTATTTCCGCAATGAGTTGAAGGGCACAGAAATCGTCCGACATGATATCGAATCTGGGACCATGGTACCCGATGATCAACCTGGGTGTGATCAGATCATCCTTCCAGGTGTAATCCTTTGTCCGCTCGGCGGTCTGCGGGGGCTCTTCGGGAATCGGAAGGCTGGGCGGGGGCTGCCTTTCCCAGTCCCCGTAGTGTCTTCTGATCCATTCCAGAGCCTGAGGGGTACTGAAGTTCCCCGCCACCACTATGACAGCCCGCCCCGGAGAATAGAAGGTTTTTTTGAACTCCAGGCCATCCTCCACCTGGATGTTTTTCTCCAGATCCTCCTCATACCCTATGACCGGATGATGATAGGTATGCTTCTGGAAGGCCAACTGGACGAACTCCGACCAGAGGAAACCGCCAGGGTCCTCCACCTCTCCCATGCGCCTCTCCTCCTTGACCGGGCCGAGTTCGGTCCTGAAGGTCTGCTGGTTGAAGATAAGATTTCTGGCCCGATCGGCTTCCACCTCTATCACTTTTTCCAGGTACTCGGGCTTGACGTTCACAAAATAGACCGTCATATCCTCGCCGGTGTAAGCGTTAGTCTCGGGCCCGAATCTGCCCAGGGCCTGGTCGTAGTCCGGATATTTCTCCGTGCCCCGGAACATCATATGCTCAAATACGTGAGCAAGGCCGGTGATTCCGGGCTTGACCTCGTCTCTTGAACCTACGTTCACAAAGGTCTGATAGCTTACCGTGGGGACCGAATGATCCTCGCAGGTCAATATGGTCAGCCCGTTGTCCAGAACGGTCTTCTGGATGTCAAGCTTTATTGAGCCCGCGTGACTGCTCGAGGCGCCAAAGAGAAGCAGCAAAAGGATGGAAAACAAACTCAAGAGTTTTTTGGGGTTCATTTCCTCCTCCGGATAAGTGTCGAAAGACCAGAATGATTTACTAATATACCAGCTTGACTTCTTTTGTCAAGCCGGCATGAGAACAAAACGTTCTCTCCCCCTTACTCCACCCATGCACCGGTGGAAGCGAGCACTCCAAAGCCCGAGAGATATTTGTCAAGCTCGAACCTATCTTCTGTTTTGCTCCAGGAGCGTAGAGCAGGATTTGCAGAAATCCCTGGACTTAAAGTCGATTTCCTCGGCGTAGGTGTAGGAGTGCATTACGCACAGCGGATCCCGGCAGTGCACTATTCCAAAGGTGTGTCCCAGCTCGTGAATGGCCTCCTTTTCCAGTCGTTCCCTCAACCGTTGCGGATTCCTGGGCAGTCCGTACAGCTCGTCCCGCAGACGGTGGGAGGAAACGACTGCTGCCTGGCCTCCCAGCTGTGCTTCGCCGAAAACGAAAGTAAGGACCGGGACGAAGAGATCCACCTCGGTGACTCCCAGAATCTTGGAGCCTTCCTGCGGGGCTATTTCCACGAGCTTGGAAAGGACCCAGGTGGAATTGTACTGATTGCGAACGGAATCGTAGCCCTCCTTCATGGAGAAGGCCTCGCTGGAAATTTGCACCGGCAGTCGGAAAGTCCGGGACAGGGCAGACGAGAGGTCTTGTAAAAGGTTGTTATCCGAAAAACGCAGCGGCAGTACGTATATCTTCACGTCTATTTTCGCAAGCCATACTTCTTGATTTTGTGGTAAAGGGTGGCCCGGTCAATCCTGAGTATTTCCGCCGAGCGGGTTATGTTCCATTGATTCTGCTCAAGGATGTTTTTTATGTGAGCCAACTCCACGGATTCCAAGCTTTGGTTGCGGGCCACGCTCTCCGGAAAGGCTGGAATGGGAAGATCTTCTGCCGTAACGGTGGCGTCTTTAGCCACTACTATAGCCCTTTCCACCGCATTTCTCAATTCTCGCACGTTCCCCGGCCAATCGTAGTTCTGCAGTTGCTCCATGGCTTCCGGCGTAAACCCGGTCACCGCTTTGTTGGTGCTGCTGGCCAGCTTTTTGAGATAATAGTTGCACAGCAAGGGGATATCCGGCCGCCTCTCCCTTAAGGGAGGGATGGAGATCGAGAAGACGTTCAGCCTGTAGTACAGATCTTCTCTGAACGTGCCTTCCTTCACCGCCAGCTCGAGGTCGCGGTTGGTGGCGCAGATCAGGCGGAAATCGACCTTGACCACTTCGTCCCCGCCCACCCTAGTGAACTGCTTGGTTTCGATTACCCTCAGCAGATCAGCCTGGGCCTTGGCGTCGATGTTTCCCACCTCGTCCAGGAAGATGGTACCGCCGTTCGCCATCTCGAACTTCCCCTTGCGTCGATACAGCGCTCCGGTGAAAGCTCCCTTCTCGTGGCCGAAAAACTCGCTCTCGGTGAGCCCCTCTGTCAGCCCCCCGCAGTTAACGGTTATGATGGGAAAGAATCGCCTGGGGCTGTTGGAATGGATAGCGCGAGCTATCAACTCTTTGCCGGTTCCGCTTTCACCCCGGATCATGACCGCCGTGTCTGTGGGAGCCACGGTTTTTATCAGATCGAACACCTTCAACATGGCCGGGCTCTCTCCGACGATCTGGTCTATTTCGTAGAGCTCCTGTATCCTTTCCCTGAGCTGTATGTTCTCCGAAGCCAGACGCCTCTGCCTTACCACGTTGGCCACCAGGTGCGACAGATAGTCGGGATCTACCGGCTTGGTGACGTAATCATACGCCCCTTCTTTCAGGGATTTGACAGCCGTGTCGACCGTGGCATAGGCCGTGATCATGATAACCGTGGCGTTAGGATCGATTCCCTTGATCCTCTGCTGCAGCTCCATTCCATCCATGCCGGGCAGTTTTATGTCCAGAAAGATGATGTCCCAAAGCCCGGGTTTCAGTTTTCTCAAAGCCTCGCTGGCATCGACGGCGGCATCTGTCATGTAGCCATCTTCGGTAAACCATTTGGTCAGCGAATCTCGAACGCTTAGCTCATCGTCGACGATTAAAATGCTAGCCGGCTTGTCACTTCTGCTGCGATTCATCACTATGGCCTCCTGTTATGCTCTCCTTTTCCGAACTTCGTGTCCTCTCAGCGGGGGATTCGGCCTCACCTTCCGTAACCGAATGAAGAGGGAGTTCAATGATAAAGGTGGATCCCTCTCCCTCCAGAGAGTTGGCCTCGATCTTACCATCGTGCCTTTCGATGATTCCGTAGCATACGGAAAGACCCAGCCCCACGCCTTTGCCTTCCCTCTTGGTGCTGTAGAATGGTTCGAAGACATGAGGAAGATCTGAGGGAGATATGCCCGATCCGGTGTCTTGGATTTGAATCTGCACTCTCTTCTTACGCTGGCTGGTGTTGGTTACGATGGTGAGGGTCCCGCCGTCCGGCATGGCTTCCACCGCGTTGTCCATAATGGCCAAGAAAGCCTGTTGGATCTGTTCCTTGTCGCATATTATCCTTGCGCCGTCCGCGCTATAAGCTTTGACTAATTCGATGTCGTTCAGCTTCAGGTGATGCTCCACCAGCTGAGTACAACGATCCAGGATTTCGTGCAAGTCCACGACGGCGAACTCCCCTATCTGTCTCTTGGAAAAGAGCAGAAGGTTCTTGACGATGTTTCCGCAACGAGTGGTTTCGTCTGCCACTATGGACAGATCCTCGTAAATTGAGGACACCCGCTCCGGAGTCAAGTCCTTCGAATTGAGCTTCTTCTGTGAAAGCCGGGCGTAGGTCAAGATTCCGCCCAGAGGATTGTTCAGTTCGTGTGCCACGGTGGCGCAAAGCTTTCCCAAAGAGACCATCTTCTCCACCTGGATCAGATGCGATTGAATCCGTCCTAACTCCTCGCGCGCCTTCTTCAACTGGCTGGTCATGGTGTTGAAGGAGTTGGCCAGCTCCCCGATTTCATCTTTTCGCTGGAGGGGAATGGTATAGTCTAGGTCGCCGCGGGCGATGGCCCTGGTCCCGGCGGTCAGCTTGCGAACCGGCGCCCGGATAAGTGTCCAGATCAGAATTCCCGTGACGAAGAGAACACTGACCACCAGTATGACGGACGCCCATATGGTCTGACGCCGGCTGCGGGCGATGTCCGAGTCCACGGTCGCCAAGGACATCTGTACGTCCAGAACGCCCAGGACAGACTTGTCTTTCGGGTCCAGATGGCAACCCACGCCGTAACAGGCCGGCTCATTCTCTATAGGATTTATCAAGGCCAAGACGCGGTGACCCTCCGGAGCGGTTATGATCCGGTGGCGTTCCTTGGTGGCCAGAGCCTTGAGCGGTTCGGGGTAGCGGTGGCATACCTGACAAGCCTCCGATGCTACGGCAACTCTGGATGATGCCTCCGCGGGACGGGTGGTGAAGATGATCTCACCATCTTTGTCGTAAATTCGAATAACCTCGAACCCCGGCATCTCCCTGAAGTTTTCGAATATCTGATGAATATCCTCCTTGCGATTTATCAGCATGCTGTAGTGGGTGGATTGCTTGATCAGATCGGTAGTCCGGAGGGCAGCCAACTCGACCTGCTCCAGAAGGTCGGCCGCCTCGCTCCTTACGTTTATGTAGGTAAAGCTGGCCAGGCCCAGAAACATCACCAGGAATAACGCAATGAAAAACTTCAATCCTAAAGCCATGCTCTTCCCTTCTGCCCTGCTGAGCGTGCCCGGAGGGATATCCTCCGGCTTACACTGTACACCTTAAATAATATACTTATTTTCGGACTTATTGAGAAGCTTTTTTGTTTCTCAACGCCTAAAGTAAAAGCGAGGTTTTTCTTGTAGCGAGATAAGATGAAGTTGTGGCCGAATTGTCCCCTCTGATCCGCTTCCGCCCCCAGCCAAGTTTCACCAACCCTGTTTTCCTGATGCAATCAGTTCAACCGCCAATCTCAGGCACACCTGGCCAGGGTTCCTGGCCACGTGAGGGGGGAACTGTGAAACTCGACGCCACCGGAGGAGCGAGTGGCAATTCACCCCACAGACGAGCCCTTGTGTGAGCCAAGGTAAAACCTGGCCGGGACTTTGCACTTTTAACGGCAGGAAGCAATCTGATGTCTCGGGCGTTTGCAGACTCTATTTTGGAGCCAGAAAATTTGCCGTAAAAAGGTTGCGTTTTCGAGGGGAATTTGCTAAACTGATAATGATATGCCGCAGGGAAGGTGGGTTGCATTTCGGAGTTTGGATATTGGGCGGTTTTGAGATGTTCGGTTCTTTTAGAGCGCATCGGTGAACCCGGAGAACTCACGTGATTTATCCTAATAGACCGACCCTGTTTTCTGCCGGGTCCGTTTCTGGAGACCCCGTGCTGGGCCCGGCCTGAGCGCTTTTTTGGATAATGGAGGAATCAAAGCTGCTGTATCACGCAAATGCTTGACACATTTCTGCATAATATGGGATCCGGTTCTGAGCAACGAGTTAAAAAGATCAGCTCGGGGGATGGGCTGAGAGGATGTCACCTGCTCCGCCATCTCGGCCCTATCGTTACTTCGATAAAGGGCAATGTGCCGTCCCGCTGCGTTCCTGCATCGCGCCGATCGAGATACTTCTTCCGTACGTGGTGCAAGGCGGCGCGAAATGACGTTAACAAACGGTCTTTTTTGGGTGAACGTATCAAAAGACGAGAAGGATAAATGATCTCTGCCAAATCAGGGGGGCGTAAGTCGGCTAAAGAAGAAGACAAGACTGCCGACTCCAAGAGTGCGCGCAAGGAATCCGGGCCGACGGAATCCGGCCCGGAAGACAAAGAGCTCTTAGAAATCATAGAGAAGGCGCAGAGTGGAGATCAGGCGGCTTTTCAACGCATAGTTGACAAGTACAAGACCCAGGTGGCCAGCATAGCTTACAAGATGGTGGGGGACTATGAGGATGCCAAGGACATCTCTCAGATAGTCTTCGTCAAGACCTACCAGAACCTGGTCAACTTCGATACCACCAAGAAGCTTTCCACCTGGCTCTACCGGATAACCATTAACGCTTCCATCGATTTCATCCGGAAGCACAAGAAGCACAAGCATGAGCTATTAGATAACATCTTCGGTGAGCTTAGGGAGAAGAAGCAGGATGTGGAGAAGATCTATCAGCGCAGCCTGATAAAATGGGCCATTAACGATTCCATGGGGGCGCTCAATCCCAGACAGAAATCGGTTTTTGTTCTGCGTGATCTGGAAGGGTTGGATATCAAGGAGGTAGCCCAGATAACCGGTATGCCACAGGCAACTGTCAGGTGGTATCTGCACAGGGCAAGATCAAAACTCAGAGGCGAGTTGGCAAAGAAGTATCCTCAACTGATCAAGAAGATGGGGATAAGAAATGAAGTGTAGAAAGGCGCGCAAGCTGATCCTCAGTTATGCCGAACTGGATCCGTCCCTGAAGAAGCGGCTGGACGAGCACATTTCATCGTGCCCTCAATGTGCTCGCGAATTCTCCCTCAATCAGGAATCCATCAGCCTGCTCAAACAGTACGCCAGCTTCGAGGAGTCGAGAGGTTTCTGGGAGGGCTATGAGGTGGACCTGAGACGAAAGATCGATTCGCCCTCCTTGTGGAGCAGGGCACGGAGGAAGATTGAGGAGATGGCCGGCCTCATCCGGACCCCGGTATTTGGTGCAGTGCCTGTTTATGCTTTCTCCGTCGTGCTGATCGCGCTTTTGACTCTGGGCTTCGTGGCTCCCCTCACCGGCGCCAGGAACGTTGCCAGATTCGAGAACAATCTGGTGCCAAACCGGGCGGAGGTGCGCGGCGCTTTCGATGACGGAGAGCATACCATCTATGTCGTCTCCGTGGAAGGCTGACGGGCTCGAGGGGAACGGCGAAACCGGAAAGCGGCCGTTCCGGGGCAAGAGAGGAAGAGGAAGATCGTTCGGGACTCGATAACGGTTAGGGCAGTATGCACTCAATACCGATGAAGGCCGGAGTTGTCCTCTGGTTTTCCTGTGTGATGGCTCTTTTGGGGGGATGCGATGAGAGCTCGCTTGAGCGCCTGGAGCAAGACATAGCCTCGGTGGTTCAAGAGGCAGGACCTTCCGTAGTCTGCATAATGGGCAAGAATCAGGCCTCCGGAGAAGCGAAGTTCGGCTCCGGCGTGATTCTGGACGCCAATCACATTCTCACCACAGAGAACATCCTTAACAACGTCGATGATATCACCATAAGACTGCAGGACGGCACGGTCATCGGTGACCAGGAGATCGTGGGGATCTTTTGTGATTTCGAGACCAACGTCAGTTTGATAGAGGTGAGCAACAAGATGCTCGCTCCCGCCCCGATCATGGAACAGGGACGGGTTGACAACGGGTGTTTGGGCATCGCCCTGGGCAACACCAACTACTCAAAAGGTCTGGACGTCAGTCTGGGAACGGTGAGCAAGTCGTGGATAGGCGGCGCGGATGCCTATGACGAAAGCCTGCTGATTTGGCACGGGCCTGCGGCGCCCTACCGGGGGGGAACTCCCATATTCAATCGTAACGGAGAGCTGGTGGGTTTGACGGAGGGTAGAGCCGAGGGAGAGGAGGGCGTGGTGTTTATCCTGCCGGCCAGTACCTGTGCGAGAGTGAGCCACGTGCTGAAGAGGGATGGAAAAGTCAGGCGAGGATGGATCGGCGTATTCTGCGAAAAGCCGTTCGGCAAATGTGAAAAAGGTGAGCCTCCAAAAGGGGTGGCCATAGACAGCGTGGCTGGGGATAGCCCCGCTTCTAGAGCGGGCTTGGGTAGAGGTGACAGAATTTTGGGTTTCAACGGAAAGCGGATTGACAGCGCAGCGGAGCTTAGAAGATTGGTCTCCGCTACCGAGGCGGGATCCCATGTTTTGCTGACGGTGGTGCAGGGGCGGGAGGAGAAGACCGCGGATATCGTGGTTCAGACCAGGGAGACCGACGGACAGGGGATGAGGAGATGCCCCTACCGCTCGATCTAGAAACCAACTTCCTCCTGGAACATATCAGCTGCAACAGATGTATACTATAGTGTGGGGCAGAGGTGAGCTTGAGTTTCTCCAAAACCGGGTTTCAAACCTTCCAAAACAAGGAGGCGAAGATGGCCATTGATCCTATCTGCCTGATGGAGATAGACGAAAAGGCGACTCCTTTCAGAAGCATGCACAATGGTCAAACCTTTTACTTCTGTGACGAGGACTGCAAGAGAAAATTCGAAGAGGACCCGGAAAAATATATTGACGTGGAGGAGAAAGAGAACTAGTTCAGCATAGCATAAGAGGACGGGTGAATTGCACTCGTCTGGATCGAGCTATTTGGGTCGGGAGAGGTTCCTGGCGATCTGAACCATCCCGGCCTCTTGATATTCAAACAAAAGGACGTTAAGATGTCACTGGCAGGTACCACAAGATTTCGCATTATATCCGGTTCGATTTTCTGCGGAGTGATCCTGGGGGGCATTCTGGTGGTTGTGTTTTTAATATCCGGCGTTCTGCACTCGCCGTTTTCCACAGAATCGGGCGGATCTGACCAGACACCTTCTTTTGGGACCGCTCCCAGAATGGTTCAAACTGCCGCCTCGCTGCAGGACGAGATAAGCGGCTCGCGCCAGAGCGCCATAGTGCAGGCTGCGCAAAAGGTGGGTCCGGCCGTGGTCTCCATAAGCGTGGTGCAGGTGCGGGTAGTCAGAGAGCATCCTTTCTTCTCCCCATTTGCCGACGAGTTCTTCGATGAATTCTGGGGAAGGTTCTTCCGCCCCCGGGAATACAAGCAGGAGGTGTACAGCATCGGATCGGGATTCATCATAAACCCGGACGGATACGTACTGACCAACGCCCACGTGGTCAGGGGCGCAGACAGACTGATGGTAACGCTCCCCAGCGGGGAGGAATACGAGGGAAAAGTCCTGGGATTGGATGAGGTGTCCGATTTGGCGGTAATTAAGATCGATGCCGGAGATCTCCCTTCTGCGGTTCTGGGCAACTCGGATGATCTAATAATTGGAGAATGGGCTATCGCCATCGGCAATCCGTTTGGCTACCTCTTGGACGATCCCAATCCCAGCGTAACCGTGGGCGTTATCAGTGCGGTGAATCGAGATATAAAGAGGGAGAGGGGTCAGGTTCAGATCTACCGCAAAATGCTCCAGACGGATGCCGCCATTAATCCTGGAAACTCCGGAGGTCCTTTGGTGAATGCTTACGGCCAGGTGATCGGGATCAACACCTTCATATTCACCACCAGCCGGGGATCCGAAGGGGTGGGCTTTGCCATACCGGTCAATCGGGCCAAGGCGCTTTTGTCCGATCTGATAGAACACGGCAGAATCATCCCTGCGTGGATAGGCTTGAGAGTGCAGGAGCTGAACCCGATTCTGGCGCAGAGCCTAAATCTGGAGAGGGCAGAAGGGGTCATCGTCTCCGAGGTGGAACAAGACAGTCCGGCCGAGAAGGCCGGGCTGAGAATGAAGGACGTTATCATGAAGGTGGATGATCAGAAGATCAGGAGCTTAACCGACTGGGAGGACGTGACCTATTTGGCAAGGCAGAAGCAGAGTCTGAGCATGTCTCTTCTACGAGAAGGCAAGGAGATAAACGCACGACTGATCCCTGAGGCACTCCCCGCCCATGCCAGCCGAAGCTCCAAGGCCAAACTGGGGATCACCGTTGCCAACATAACTTCCTCCATAGCCTATCGGCTGGGCACGAACGATCGGCGAGGCGTGGTTATTGCGGGCGTGGACGATGAAGGTGTCGCGTCCAAAGCCGGCCTCCGGGTGGGAGACATAATTCGGCGCATTAACGACCGAGCCATTCGAGACGCCGGGGAGTATGAAGAGGTGATCGACCCGGCCAAAGGCAGCGACAGGCTGGTTCTGCTGATAGAGCGAGAAAGCGCCTTATACTTCGTTTCGCTGGAGCCATAAGCCGCCCTTCACAGCATTTGGGCAAGATTGAAGCCCCGAGGTTCGCAGCGTCGGGGCTGATTCATATTCATCAAGCTCAGCTGTCAACGGAGGTTCAACAGCTCGGCTGGGCCCCGTTCTTGAAGAGGTAGTCGAGCAGGTAAACTACGTCGCCAATTTCGACTGTGCCATCACAATTGGCGTCTCCGAACTCGATCGGATCCGGAGCAGGCCCGTTCTTGAAGAGATAGTTCAGTAGATAGACTACATCCTCCAGATCAACGGTTCCGTCGCGGTTGGCATCCCCGGGTCTTCGAATGATCTGCACGTATTTGATTGTGAGGTAATCATAGAGCGTACCGGTCCCCTGGCTTGCTCCCGTGACCAGCACATTACAGTGTTTGTCTACAGCTATGGCCCTTCCCCAGTCATGGCCATCTCCTTCTCCTCGATGGTACCTTTGTACCCAGACCTGCGTGCCAGATGAATCGTACTTAACGGTTGCGTAATCTGAAGCCGTGGTACTTCCCCAGCTCCTGCCCACGACGTAGACGCCACCGGAATCGTCTAACGCCAAACCAAATGGCACATCGTGGCCGAGTCCGTATCCGTCGTAGCTTCGGACCCAAACCTGGTTTCCCCCAGAATCGTACCTGACGGTCGTGTAATCGTATGCGGTTTCGTTTCCGGGGCTCGTTCCCGTTACATAGACGTCACCGGAGTCATTGACCACCAGGAACCGTGCCACGTCCTCTCCGTTTCCAGGTCCGTTGTAGCGCCGCACCCACAGTTCGTTTCCGGCCGAATCATACTTCACCGTGGCCCAGTCGTAGTCCGTTCCCACTCCGTAACTCCATCCCGTGACGTAGACATTTCCATGACGGTCCACTTGCACATCGTTGCAGTATTCCGTCAAGTGCGCGGGCCCATCGTACCGTTGTACCCAGCGTTGGTTGCCCAGGCTGTCGTACTTCACCACAGCGTAATCCCAGTCGGTTGCTCCTCCTCCCCAACTGTCACCCGCCACGTATATGTTGCCCTCCTCATCCGCCGCTACGGCATAAGCTGCTCCACCTCCGAACGGTCCGTTGTAGCACCTCACCCAATGTTCGGTGCCGTCGGGCCTGTACTTTATGGTAAGATAGCCGCAGGGGTCGCCACCCTCGCCCCCGGACCCTGTCGCGTATGCATTGCCCGCCGCGTCAACCGCTATGGCCCAAGCCTGATCATATAGCCCCTCCGATCCATCGTGTCTCCGGACCCAAAGCTCGTTTCCGGCCGAATCATACTTTACGGTAGCATAATCATAGTTGTAGGGGATGGTGTCCCACTGAGTGCTGCGCCCCGTGACGTATATGTTGGCTTCGTGATCTATTGCCATATCAGAGGCCTCATCCCAGTGGCTGGCCGGTCCGTCATAGACCGCAACCCAGAGTTGATTCCCGGATGCGTCATACTTGATAGTTGTGTAGTCACTACTCGTGCCCTCACCGTAGGCGAATCCGGATACGTAAGCGTTTCCGGAATCATCCACGGCAATTGCGCAGGGATAGTCGTTACCGTTCCCCGAGGCGCTATAGGTTCTTACCCACGCAGTGTCCACCAGCATCTCGGCTGAGGCAGGAACAATGCTGAAGAAGAAGAGCATAATCAACGTCGCGTTCTTGACCATCTTATCACCTTCACTTGATAGGAGATATCCATCGACCACCAGAGGCGGTTTTGCCTGCCAGCGATTAGCACTCCGGAGCGAAGCCTCCTTTGAACAGATAATTGAGAAGGTAGACCACATCGCCCAGGTCAATCACTCCGTCACAATTGGCATCCCCCGCTTCCAGCGGATCCGGAGGTGACTGGGACTTGAACAGATAGTTCAAAAGGTAGACTGCATCACCCAGGTCAATGGTCAAGTCTCCGTTGGCGTCCCCCAGAATGAAAGGGCCTCCCAGGGTTGCTATGCCCGCCACCGCAGCCCTGGTGAAATCTACGTAGTAACCGGTGTCGAAAGCGCTCACCCGGTCGCTGGTCGTGTGATAGTAGGGATTGAAATCCTGGTGGTCCTCACCTCCGGAAACAGCAGTGAATCCCCAATCCCAGAATGATGCGTGGTCAGAGCCCCACGAGGCATCCTGGATTAGCTTTTCCGGGACCAGGTTCATTCCATAGTCGGTGATAGCACCTATGAGGATATCACCCAGAGCCTGGTTCTCCTCAGGGTAACCGCAGTGCACCTCCATGATATGGTCGCCGTTCCCATCGTAGGCGATCATATCGAAGTTGAAGACTCCCAGGATGGTATCGCCACGGCCGTAAGCCTCTTCCGCATATGCGGCTGACCCCACAAGCCCCTGTTCTTCAGCGGCGAATGCTATGAGCTTGACGGTGTTAACGAAGTGATAGTCTTTCAGGGTGGAAGCGGCGGCCAAAAGGGAAACCGTGCCGGACGCATTGTCATCTGCGCCGGGAGCGAGATGGTAAGGATCTTCGGAGATGGCATCATAGTGTGCGGTCAAGAGGACCTGTCTTCCCGGGTAGCTCATGCCCTGGATGGTGATGACCAGATTGACAAGGTCCGAGGGGTCAACCCGGTAGGCCGACACCCAAGTTTCTCCTCCGTCCGTGGTTTTGATTATGATGCCGTTGCCGGAGACCCATCCCGCGGCGGTGTCTGAAAAGTCCAGGCCGTAGAAATGATTGGCGAAGGAGCCCTGCGGTATCCAGGTGAGGCCAAAGTCGGGGGTACGCAGGATGGCACCGTCGGTTCCCACGGCCCACCCGCGCAGACTGTCTGCGAACTCGATGCCCATGAGGGCAATGGCTGAGGTGGGTACGTCTCTTTGCATCCAGCCGGCACTTCCGTCCGTGGTATAAAGACCGCGACCGGCGGTGCCCGCAGCCCAGCCCCTCAATGAGTCGAGGAAATCGACACCGGTCAGTTCGTACAGTGAGCCGGTGTAATGCTGACGGCTCCATGTAGCTCCGCCATCACTTGTGTGATAGATGGTCTCCTTTGATCCCACAACCCACCCGTTGCACTGGTCGACGAAATCTATGCTGTGGAACTTCACCAATGGGTGATGAGCCTGCTCGGTCCAGTTTTCCCCTCCGTCCGAGGTAAACAGAATCATCTCCCATCCGACCACCCATCCGGAGCTGGCACCACGAAAGTGGCAGTCTGAGAATCTGAGCCCGGCGAACTCGGGCTTGCTCCGGCTCTCCCAGGTATCGCCTCCGTCTGTCGATCTCAGGATGACGCCGCCCTCACCGACCACCCACAGGGTGTCGTCATCCACCCGGCAGATTCCCAGCAGCTGGAGATTTTCGCTTCCCTGAGCCACATTCCATGAGTCTCCCCCATTGGTGGTTCTCAAGATGCCTGTCCAGGGAGCAACTGACCAGGCCTTCTGAGCATGGGGACTGCAGGTGATGTCCCAGAACATCCCCAAAGGGTTGGATAAGTGAAAAGTGTCCAGCTCGACCGAAAACCCCAGCCCCTCGAACCTCTCCTGGAGATACGCTGCTGCTTTGGGCAAACCTTCGCTGTAAGAATACCTGGTCTTGATGGAATCTACTACGCCTCCGATCAAAACGGTGTCTTCGCCGGTCAGATCATCGATCCAGGCGAGGAGTTGTGTCTGATCGACCCTGTTGATCATACTGTCTATCAAGGGACTGTACTCGGGGGATAGCGACTGAAAGTAGGGAGGAACGTGTTCTGCTGCTGCCAAGGGCAAGGGTTTTTTATGTATCTTTCTCAGGCTGAATCCGGATGATGCCAGTTCTTCGATTCTTCTGGGATTACCCTTCACCAGAGCCATACCCGTTTCCGTCATCAAGACCTGGCATTTGGCTCTTATCTCCGGCAGGTAAGGTTCGATATTCTCTCCGGGCCTGGGCCAGACAAGGTAGTGTTCCCCTGTTGACGGCTCTCGGTCCAGCACCTGAAGAGCAATTCCTTCCTTTGCCAGTAGCTCCGCGTCTTTTGAACTAGCTCTCGCGACCCAGAAACCAGCGGTCTTGGCATACACTTCAATTTCCGTTCTTCCCATCAGATCAATCGCTGGCCGGTCCACGGAATCGATTCTAACTAACACATTCGGGTCTGCCCATGCCGGGCTGGAAAGCACAAGGAGACAAATCCCCAGGAGAGTGATCAGCTTCATCCTATCTTCTCTTGTTTTTGACTGTGCCGGTCTGTTGGGATGCCCCCTCTATCTGTAAGATACCTGCTTTCTTGCTGAACGCAAGTAGAATCTGCCCCGGACGGACCAACTGTACACTTCGCTTTTCTTGGTGTGTCGGGATTGCGGATGGAACTGAGATCCCAGGTCGCCAGCGGGCGCAGGCTGACGGTCTCAGCCATCCGGTCGGATCGGTCGGTGAGCAGGAGACTCCGGACCGCACCTCCAAAGGAGCTGCCAGTCCGCGGATGATCGACTAACTAGAAGGCGGCGGGCCTCCCTTGAACAGATAGTTGAGCAAGTATATGGCATCACCGAGCTCGACCGTACCGTCGGAATTAGCGTCTCCTTCCTGCAGGGGATCGGGAGCTAAACCTCCTTTAAACAGAAAGTTTAACAGATAAACCACGTCTGCCAGGTCCATCAGTGCGTCTCCGTTGGCATCGCCCAACATGAAAGGACCTGCAAGCGTGGCCAGGCTAGCCACGGCTGCCTTTATGAATTCGACATAGTAAGTAGTGTCAAAAGCTGACACCCGATCCGCGGTGGTGTGATAATAGGGGTTAAAATCCTGATGATCTTCCCCTGCCAGAATGGCGGGAAAGTCGTATTCCCAGAACGACGCATGGTCAGAACTCCACGACGGGTTTTCAATCTGTTTCTCCGGAGCCAAGTCCAATGCATAGTCTCCTATGGCGCCAATCAGAATATCGCCCAAAGCTTGATTCTCCGGAATATCACCGCAGTGCACCTCGATGACACGATCATCGTTGCCGTCGTAAGCTATCATGTCAAAGTTCAACACCGCCAGTATGGTATCACCCCGATCGTATGCAGCCTCAACGTATGCTAACGAGCCCAAATGTCCCTGCTCTTCGGCCGAGAAGGCCAAGAACTTCACCGTGTTGATCAGACCATAGTTCTTGAGGATGTCGGCAGCGGCCAGCAGGGAGACCGTCCCTGATGCATTGTCATCTGCGCCGGGCGCCCAGTGGCTCGAATTCTCGGAGATGTCGTCGTAGTGCCCGGTGATAAGGACCTGTCTTCCCGGGTAGACGGCACCGTCGATCGTAGCTACCACATTGAACAGGTCCAGAGAATCGACTTCGAAAGATTCAAACCAGTTTTGTCCCCCGTCGACCGTTTTAACCACGCAGTTTTGGCTTCCGCAGGCCCACCCCAACAGGGTATCAGCGAAATCGACGCCCTGGAGATAAGAAGGTACCGATTGCTGGTGTGTCCAGTTGACGCCGGAATCGGATGTGTGCAGGATAGTGCCCGATCCGACGATCCATCCGTGGAGATCATCCACAAACTCCACGTCGGTCAGATATGACCCGGTGGAAAGGTCTTCTTGTATCCAGATCAAACCGCCGCTGGTGGTGCGAAGGGCTGTCCCTGCAAGTCCCACGGCCCAGCCACTCAACGAATCGATGAAATCAACGCCTTGCAGATCGATTGAAGTGGGGCTTAACTGTTGGCTCCAGTTCGCTCCGCGATCGGAGGTGTGGAGGATCCTTCCACTGGTTCCGACGGCCCATCCCCTGTACCGGCCGGCAAAGTCCACGCTGGTCAGGATCACGCCGGGCACGTGCGCCTGTTCGGTCCAGGTAACTCCGCCGTCTTCGGTGAACAGAATCTTATGTACTCCCACCACCCAGCCCGAGTGAGCATCCTCGAAATAGCAGCCCCAGAAGTTCAAGCTGGCAAATTCGGGCTTGCTTCTGCTGTCCCAGGTATCCCCGCCGTCCGTGGACCGGAGGATGACACCGTAGTAACCCACTGACCACAGCGTGTCATCGTCGACCCGACAAACATCTAGTAGAGTGAAATCTTGGCTTCCCGACACCGTACTCCAAAAACCACCCCCGTCAATAGTTATGGCTATTCCTGTGTATCTACCGACTGCCCACGCCTTTTGACCATAAGGGCTACAGGCGATAGCCGTGAAAGTGCCCGGCGGGCCGGAGCCAACTTGAAAACTGTCGAATTCGACCGGCAATTCCATCTGCTCGAACCTTTCTTTCAAATAGAGCCCTGCTTTGCCGCACCCTTCGTTGTAAGAATATCTGGTCTTTATGGAGTCGGGTGCTCCTCCGATGGTGACGGTGTCTTCGCCGGAAAGATCGTCGATCCAGGCAAGCAGGCAGGTTTGGCCCACCCTGTTCACTATGGTGTCGATCAAAGGATCGTACTCCGCAGACAGAGACCGCAGATAGGTGGGGACGTATTCCGCCGGCTCAATTGGCAGAGCCTGCTTCCGGATTCTCCTTAAGCTGAATCCCAAGTCTGCCAGCTCTTCTATCGTTCTTGAATTTCCTTTTACCAGGGCCACGTCTCTCTCTAACATGAGGATGTGGCACCTGACCTCGATCTCCCGTCGGCGGGACTGAATCGTCTCCCCGGGTCTGGGCTGGACGAAGTAGTGTTCGCCTGCTTCCGGATCCTCATCCAGAATCTGAAAGGGCACCCCTTCCTGTGCCAGGCGCCGCAGGTCATCTCCGGTGGCTCCGGCAATCCAGAATCCGGTGGCCTTGGCATAGACTTCGATTTCGCTGTTGCGGAGCTGATCCAACACAGCTTGATCGCCCCGGTCAATTCTAACCAGATAATCGGGTGCCGCCGAAGCCAGGGCAGGCAAGGCGAGAAGGCATATGCCGGCCGCTATCCACAAGTTGTTCATTTAAATCTCCTGTGGCTTAGAAGCTGTAAGTTTATGAGAAGGCGGCAACCTGATTTCAAGATAGAACATTTCTTCCCAAACGCAAGCAAAATCCGCCTTCGGCCGGGCTACCCTTTGCCGGTGAGCATCAAAACGCAGATACACAAAAAGACGCGGCTTGACTCCGTGGAAAAGACGACCGGACTGGGTCACACCGAAAGACATTGGGCCTGATTGGTCAGTCCAATTGTGCACTTCTCAGGGATTCTTTCGAACTTGTTATGGTTGCCCTGGACCTGGCCGGAAATAGATTTGGTGCGCGTGGGTCGGATGGGGACTCGAGCCGGGGAATGGTTTTGTTGGACTAGCCAGAGGGTGGCGGACCACCCTTGAAGAGGTAGTTGAGCAGGTAGATGGCATCACCCAGATCGACTATTCCGTCGGAATTGGCGTCTCCCGCCTCCAGAGGATCCGGTGCGGAGCCGCCCTTGAACAGGTAGTTCAGCAGCAAGACAACGTCTCCCAGGTCTATCAGCATATCTCGATTAGTGTCGCCCAATATATAGGGATCCGCCAGAATAGATATGCCCGCAACGGCCGCTTTGGTGAAGTCGACGTAGTATGGAACGTCAAAGGCGGAGACCCGGTCACCGGTAGAGTGATAGTACGGGTTGAAGTCATCGAAGTCCTCGATTCCCAGAATGGCGGGATACCCATAATCCCAGAAGGAGGCGTGATCCGAACGGTCGGTGGCGCCCGAGGTGATCTTCTGAGCAGTCAGATTCAACCCGTAGTCCGAGATTGCAGCGATCATGAGATCTGCCAATGCCTGATTCGCCGAAGGGAGTCCGCAGTGCAGCT
>CAYFQZ010000637.1:0-10774 GCA_964345305.1 uncultured Ignavibacteria bacterium
CGGAGCGATAGTGGTTGTAGTACAGCAAGCTGGAGGTGGAAAAGCCGAAGCATGATCCCGGCCAGTAGTGTGTGGTCCCTTGTTCGTCTACCCACTTGTAGCCCTCTACGATAACTCTCCAGTAGAGCTCAGCACGCTTCTTGTATATCACTATTCCGGGAGGAGGGTCCCAGTAGCACTGATCCTCGCCAAACAGCTCGGCGAACAGGGGCCAATCCGGGAAATCCTGGGAATTGCAGAAGGCCTCCCAGTACCAGGGATAGGGGTACTGGGTATAATCGAACTGGCTCCACCAGCTCTCCGGCCACATATTCTGTTCGTAATTGGCGAACTGCCAGTCGTCAACTCCGGGGGTGAAGATCGGCTTCTGCTGGTGGAAGTAGAAAGCCCCGATGTCGTTGCGGGTATCGTCCGAATCATCGTAATACGGATCCGGATCGCCAGCATCGATGCAGCACGATTTCGTTGAATCCTCCACCGGGTAATTGGCCCATGTCAGATGGTGGTCTTGGTCAAACAACGGATCGCAGTCGATGTTACCCTGCCCGGACCATCCTCCGTCGACATCGCAGTAAGTCAGCGTGGGGTTGCAGGTAAAATCGACGTATATCTCGTCGGGAATATCTTGCCACATGATACAGTTTTTGAAGATTGGAGAGCTGGACACTTCGCAACCTAAGGCGCCACCTACCTGGGCCTCGTTCCCGGCAAAGGTGCAGTTGGTCAGGCGAGGCCAACTGCCTTCCCGGCAGTATATTCCCCCGCCGGCGTAGCCCCCGAGGTTCCCGACGACAAGGCAGCGGCTGATATCCGCATCGCTGTTGCCAGCGAACCACAACCCGCCACCCACACCCATGATCGCCTCGTTGCCTTTGATGCTGCAGCCGGTCAGACACAGGATCTCGCTTTCGTAGTCGCAGGCGATTCCGCCTCCGCACGACCACCCCACGTTCCCTGTGATCGAGCAGTCCTTAATCAACTCCGGACCGGCATAAAAGCAGAAGATGCCTCCCCCATAGCCCCCGAACCCCCACTGGCCGGCCCAGTTGGAGTCTATCACGCAGTTTGACACCTCCGTAGGCGAGCTGTGATAGATAGAAATGCCACCCCCATTGTACCGGGTTGTGTTCCTTTTGACCACGCAATTGGTGATGGTGGACGCCCCGAAAGGCGGTTTGCACTGCTGCAGGTGGATCCCGCCACCGTGACCACCGTCTGCATAATTATCGGTGATAACACAGTGGTCGATGATCGGATTGCACACGTTCACGCATATTCCACCTCCGGCGTATCTGGCCCAATTGTTCCTGACGTTGCAGTGCCTGATTGTGGCATCCGAATCGTCGCAATTGATCCCTCCGCCGAAGCCAGCGTTGTTCTCACCGTCCGCTCGTCCGTACTCAATGCGACAATACTCCAGTCGAGTGGGAACGCGTGCACCATCAAGCCAGATGCCCCCCCATGTCGAATCCGGATGCTGGTAGTAGTGGGTGAAGATTATGGAATCCTGCGCAGTACCCACCGCCAGAAGTTGGCCGTGCACAGTCAGCTTGTAGTGCCCTCTAAACAGCAGCCGCGTTCCGGGCAGGATGGTGAGAGTGTGCCCCGAGGCGACGGTCAGGTGGTCGTCGATAACGACATCGCCAGGACCGAGTGTATCGCTGGTGATGCGCTGCAGGGTAACATCAGGGAGAGTTTCAGACGAGAGGGGAGGAATGTAATGACGCAGGGTATCAGTCCAGAACCCATCGTGTGAATACTCAAACTTGTGATAACGTCCCCCAGAGATTGCCAACCACGGACCGAAATGACCAGATGCATCGGTGTATTTCGTGAATTGAGGGAAGTCACAAGTTATGCACTCCACAGCTATTCCTGAATGGTTGGATTCCCCCTCCTTAAAGGCCCAGCCATCAACTATGGAACCGGAAGCAATCGTGATTGGGAATGTGCTCATTATGCCGAACACCAGGGCAAATGCCAGAATTCGAAAGGAAGTTGGATGCATGACTACCTCCTTAGAGGAAGTTTTGACAAGATCTGTGACCCCTTAAGGTTCCTCTGAAGACAGGACTTGCATCAAGATGGTTTCAATCCGCCGCAGAACCCTTCTCGGAGCCGGGAATTCCTCAAGGCACGGAATCGGCGCCCACTTGCAGGGTCGCCGCAGAATGCGAAAGCTCCTCCTACTTCGCAGAGCAATAACTATACCTCTAAAATGCAGGCAGACATTACTACGTTTTGTGACTGTGTCTGATAGGCGCCTCCTTTTCCAGGTTTTTGGTGCCTAACCGCCTGGTTAGGTGTTGGAAGCGGATGAGAACACTGCTTCTGAAAGAATCTCAAAGCTGGAGTATCCGCCCGGCAAGAATATCAACCGGACTTGGGAATTCTCTCCGAAAACCGTGAAAACACAACCTCAACGGGGAGTCTGCACTTCGATTTTTCAGTTCAAGGCTCAATTAAGGCCGACCCACCACATATGTCAAGTGATTTTTGCCGTCCGCGGGGAACTTGGTGCGACCGGTGGTTGGGGACCAACCGGGGCTTTTGGCTCGGTGGAGTGTTTCTTCCCTCGGCTGGCAGAACGTGTCGCTGTGGTTGCCCTCCGCGGTGCAGCGGGGAAGATGGATTGTATGGAGGGGCCAAGCGGTTTCTAACGTCCGGAGTCTGGTTCGGCGAGAAGCTTGACTAGACTTTCAACAAGATCATTTGACGCGAGCAGAACTCTGCGCCCCAGTTCATTTTCAAGAACCCTGGGACTCAAATCATCCAAGAACAGGCCATCTTGGTTTACGCAATTGGGCGGTAAGAGAATCACCTCACCCAGCGTTCTTTCTCTATTCACGGCAGTTATGATATCAGTACCGGTCAGGAGACCGGTTACCGTAACGCTTTGTCCAAAGAAAGCGTTTTTCGCCTTGACCACTTTGATCTTCAGACCAGTGATCCTCCGCAGATGCTCGTTGATCAACTGATTAATCAGCCCGAAGGCTGATACTCCAGTTACCAGCGTGATTTTCAAATCCTTCTTTACCCGCCTGGGCAGGAGCCTTCGTTTTGACCTAAAGTCGTCAAGAAACTGGCGGATCATTCCTACCCCGTTTTCTACCTGATAGAATCCGTCGTAGTATCGATTCCCCGGTACGTCAAGTTCTGCCTTAGTGAAGAACTCATCGGCGGCATAGACGAAGCCTGTCCCAAGCTTCCGGTGGAAGAGCTTCTGCCATCGGTTCACCAGCCGGACAATCCTTGCGGAATACGCTCTACCGATCGGTCGTATCTTGGGAAGTCTGCTCCTGAATCTGGTAAGACCGACTGGCACCAGTGCCAATGACTTTACGAAGGGATAAAGCGCGGACAGATCGTTCACCGACTTTTCCAGGTGCTCTCCGTCATTGATTCCAGGGCATAGAACAATCTGGGCGTGCATTTCTATCTTTCCCTGAGCCAGCCTCCTGATCAAAGGCATAATATCAGGGATTTCTGCATTGCCAAGCATCCTCTTGCGCAGCACTTCGTCAGTGGCGTGCACGGAGATATATAGCGGACTAAGCCGTTGCCTTATAATGCGCTCAAGGTCTTCATCTAAAGTATTGGTTAAAGTAATGAAATTGCCGTGCAGAAAAGAGAGACGATAATCTTCATCCTTGAAATAGAGTGCCTTTCTCAATCCCTTTGGCAATTGATGAACGAAGCAGAATATGCATTTGTTCTTGCAGCTTTTGTATCTGGTGGTGTAGAAGTCGAGCCCCAGATCTTCATCAGGCTCCTTGTTGACTAGCACCGTCCTTGGCTTTCCGCTTCTCGACCTGAGCTTCAATCTCAGGCGTTGATCGGCGGAGCAAAACCTATAGTCGATGATATCCTTCACAGCCTGCCCGTTAATCTTTAGAAGCTCGTCTCCTGGTGAGAGATTCCATCGGGAAGCAATGCTTCCCTTTTTCACCGATTTGATCTTCATCTTGATCAGTTGAGAACCAGGAAGGAAGAATCACCCGTCGGAGGTCCCGAGGCGGTACTGTCCAAAGAAGAGCCTCAGATACTGAATGATGGCGTTGATAACCGAGACCGTGGCGATGATTAGAAACCATTGCTGCAGGAACTGAATCTTGGCAATGTAAACTACTACAGTGAAAACCCAGATCCAGGAGTTAAGCTTGCCCCAGTTGTTGGACATCAGCACAAAACCTTTTCGTTTTGCCATGGCGACGGCAGCAACCAGCGTCAGGAGGTCTTTGGCAAAAAGAAGGCCGGCCGCCCAGATCGGAAATCCGCGGTAGACGATTATGAAAATCACGAAGATCCCCAGGCCCAGCTTGTCCGCCATTGGATCAAGGATTCTTCCCAAATCAGTTATCTGCTTCAACCTCCGCGCCGCATAGCCATCCAGCACGTCGGAGGCCACGGCGAGCCCGATCAGAACCAAGGCAATGATGAGACCCAGCCGTGTATTCTGAGCCAAGAAATAGAAGATGAACGGTAGAAGCAGGATTCGCAAGATTGCCAGGAGGTTGGGAAGCAGGAAGAAATCTCGTTTTCGTACGATCATTTCGGCATCAATGTTCTTCTCTCTGTTCAGATGCGACCTGTCCGGGTCGGATGTCCTACGGATCCGTTGGAAATCCGACCCCTACAAGTCCGGGTCATTCCTCAGACGACGGATGATTGGCCCTGATCATCTCCTTGGCCTGCTTCAGGGTCAGGGGGCTCACCTTCTCGCCTGAGATCATTCGGGCGATCTCCTTGATCCTCTCCTCTGTGTCCAGCCTTTTCATCTGCGTCACCGTCCGCCCCTTTAGGTTCTGTTTGAACACCTTGAAATGATCATCCGCCTGAGAGGCGATCTGCTGCAGATGTGTGATCACGATCACCTGTCGCGAAGAGGCCAGATCCCTCAGGCTCTTCCCCACGGCGGATGCCACCTCCCCACCGATCCCCACGTCTATCTCGTCGAAGATCATGGTCCCCACCCGGTCGGCCTTGGCCAGGATGGATTTGAGGGCCAGCATTATTCGTGATATTTCCCCTCCCGAAGCTATCTTGGCCAATGGCTTCAGTTCCTCGCCAGGATTGGGCGAGACGAAGAACTCCACGTGATCTATACCCTTATCATCCGCAGCCACTTTCTTCCCGTCCCGCTCGGCCAGTCCCTCTTCATCTTCCTCCTGTGTGATCTTTATCTCGAATCTGGTCTTGTCCATCCCCAGATTAGTGAGGGCATTCTGTATCTTTTTGGAGAGCTGAGATGCTTTGGCCTTCCTCTTCCGGGAAAGCGATAGGCACTGCCGCCTGAAGGCCTCGGATAGCCCGTCAATCTCCTTTTCCAGACCGGCGATGGCTTCGTCCTTGCTTTCGATCCTGTTCAGCTCTTTTTCTATTTCCTCTTTGTAGCGCAGAATCTCGTCTATGCTCCGGTCATATTTCCTTTTCATGCCAGACAGCAGGTTCAGCCTATCTCTTATCGTTTCCAGCCGCTCCGGATCGAACTCCAGACGGCTTCTGTAATCCTCCAAGAACCTGCTGACATCCTGCAACCCGATCAGGCCGGATTCTAATGTTTCGGTAGGCTCTTTCAATCTGGAGTCTATACCGGCACCTCGTTTCAACTCCCTTGACAGACTGCCCAGTCTTTCCAGAATCGACATCTCGGTCTCATGAAGCTGGTCGTGGACGGTGGACGCGAGCTGGTAAAGATCCTCTGCGTTTTCCATCACCTTCCGCTCACCGGTCAGACGCTCTTCCTCCGCTGAACTCAAGTTGGCCTTCTCGATCTCTTGTATCTGAAACTGGTAGAGCTGCCTTCTTTCTTCGTCCGTCCTCTGGCTGCTCTTCACATGCTGCAGCTCCCTCTGCTCCCCCCGCAGCTGTCGATAGGTCTCACCCAACCGGCACAGGTCGCGGTCAAGATCACCATAGTGATCCAGGTACTCTATGTGTCTGTCCACGTTCAGGAGCGACTGGTGCTCGTGCTGCCCGTGCAGATCGGCCAACCGATCACCGATGGATTTGAGGCTGCCCAGGGTAACCTGCCTGTCATTTAGGAAGCACTTGCTCTGTCCCCTGCTGGAGACCTCCCTCCGCAGTATTAGCAAGTCATCTTGGGTCGACACACCGATCTGGCCCAGCAGCCCGCGGAGGTCGCGGTCATCGGGCACCTGAAAGACTCCCTCTACTGTGGCGCTGTCGAACCCGCTTCTGACCGTTTCGCTGCTGGCTCTTTCTCCCAGCACCAGATTCGCTGCACCCACGATGATCGACTTGCCGGCGCCGGTGGCTCCGGTAATCACGTTCAGGCCTGGTCTGAACTCCACCTCCAGGTGATCGACCAGAGCGTAATTTCTTATTCGCAGGCTTCTCAGCATTTGGGAGAACCCTAATCTGTCGCTTTGATGGCCAAGGAATGGACCGGGTTTCGGACGGCAAGGCCGCGGGATAGGTTCTGAGACATTGAACTCCTGAAGCTTAGACCCTCGGCTGTCCTCTATTCGCCGGTCTTTGGCCGTGCTCCCCAGTGGAGTTTCCTTCTCAGTATTTCGTAGAATGATCTGTCTCTGAACTTAATCAGGTTGACCGGGTGCTTGGCCTTGCGCACCAGGACCGAACTTCCGGACTTAAGATCAAAGGCCACCTGTCCGTCAATGGTCAATACTGCGTGGCGGTGCGACAGCTCCACCGTCACCTTTAAAGTGTCGTTCTCAGAGAACAGTATGGGGCGCGTGGCCAGAGTGTGCGGGCAGATGGGAGAAACAATAATGGCATTCATCCGGGGATTGATTATGGGTCCGCCCGCAGCTAGGCTGTAAGCAGTGGAGCCGGTCGAGGTGGATATGATCAGGCCGTCCGCCGAGTAGGAGCAGATGAACTCGTCATTGGCATGAAGATGCAGAAGGAAAAGCCTGGCCACCTCTCCCTTGTCAACCACCACGTCGTTGAGGGCGTACTGATCGAATTTCTTGACGCCTTCTATCTCCGTCTCCAGGACCATCCTTTTCTCTATGAAGTAGTCTCCCTTTTTCAGTCTGTCCAGTGTGTTGGACAGATCACTGGAATTGATCTCGGTGAGAAATCCCAACCCTCCCAGGTTGATTCCCAGAACAGGGATCGGGTGTTCTCCCACCGCCCTGGCCGAAGCCAGCATGGTGCCGTCTCCTCCCAGGGAAATCAAGACCTCGCTTTTCTCCCGTAGCCTCTCTCTGGGCAGCGACCTTTCCGCTCCGCCGACCAGAGGCACCAGTTCCTCAGACAGGAAGACCTCGATCTTGTTTCGGCCTGCCCACTGGATGATCTCCTCCACCACCCCTGCGGTCAGGTCTTTCTTGACGTTGGCTATGATTCCTATGCTTTTCATCGCGCTCGTGGACAAAGGTTGTTTTGAGGCACCGGTTTTGGGTGCTCAGGAGCTCGCCCTGCGTGCCTGAAAGCTCTCACGTCTTAGGCTTACCTGCTCGGTTTTTCTCACCGCGCGGATAATTCCCGCGGCGTCCAATCCTAGATCCGCCAGCAGCCGATCTCTTGGTCCGTGCTCAATGAAGCGATCCGGAATGCCCATCCGTCTGACGATAGCATTACTCACGCCATGAGCTTCAGCAAACTCCAACACCGCAGAACCGAACCCGCCCGAAAGCGCGTTCTCTTCGACGGTGATGATTCTATCGAATCTGGCGAAGATGGAGTCCAGCATCTCCTGGTCCAAGGGTTTCACGAAACGTGCGTTGACCACCTCCGCATTAGTTCCTTCCTTCTCAAGCTCCGACGCAGCCTTAAGGGCAGGATATACCATGGATCCGACCGCAAGAATCGCGGAATCCTTCCCCTTTCTCAAGACCTCCCAGGTGCCCACCGGGATTGGATCAAATCCCTTGGTGACCGAGTCCGGGATCGCGCTCCTGGGATAGCGGATGGCAACCGGCCCCTTTTCCCAGTTCACGGCCGTGTAGAGCATGTTCCTCAGTTCGCTGCCGTCCTTGGGAGCCATGACCACCCAGTTGGGAACCTGCCTCAGAAAACTCAAATCCAGCGCCCCGTGATGGGTGGGACCGTCGGCGCCCACCAGACCGGCCCGGTCCACTGCCAGCACCACGGGCAGATTCTGCAGGGCAGTATCGTGAACCACCTGGTCAAAGGCCCTTTGCAGAAACGTGGAATAGACCGCGAAAACGGGCTTGAGACGCTGTGATGCCAGTCCGGAGGCAAAGGTGGTGGCATGCTGCTCCGCAATTCCCACGTCATAGAATCTCTCGGGGAAGGCTTGGGCGAACTCCATAAGACCGGTTCCCAGGGTCATGGCGGCCGTGATGGCTACGATCCTGTCGTCCTGCTCGGCCAATTCGAGTAAGCTCTTGCCGAAGACGTCAGTGTAACTCGGTCCGACCGTCTTTCCATTTGAATTACCGGTCACCTTGTCGAAGGCGCCGATGCCGTGAAATCGAGGAGCATCCTCCTCGGCGTATTTATAGCCTTTTCCCTTTTGGGTCAGCACGTGAAGCAGTATGGGACCCTTCAGGCCCCTGAGATGTTCCAACGTTTTGATCAATCCCCCGATATCATGGCCATCCACCGGTCCGAAATAGCGAAATCCCAACTTCTCGAAGACGATGCCGGGAACCAGGAAGCCTTTGACGCTCTCCTCCACCTTGGCCACCATGGCTCTTATCTTGTCCCTGCGCTTGAATTTGCCCACCAACTCCCAAACCTCTGCCTTGAGCTTGTTGTATTTCTCGTCGGTCAGAAGATCGGTCAAGTACCTGGACAGGGCCCCCACGTTCTTGGAGATGGACATGGTGTTGTCGTTTAGGATCACGATGAGATTTTTTCCCGAAGCACCGGCATTATTCAGTCCTTCGAAGGCCATGCCGCCGGTCAGGGCACCGTCTCCCACCACTGCAATCACCGAGAAATCCTCGCCTCTGTGATCCCGGCCGCAGGCGATTCCCAGAGAGCTGGAGATGGCGGTGGAAGCGTGTCCCACGATAAGGAGGTCATGTTCGCTCTCACGCCAGGTGGGGAAACCACTTATCCCCTGATACTTCCTCAGGCTTCCGAATTCGTCTTTTCGACCGGTGAGGAGCTTATGAGTATAAGACTGATGCCCCACATCCCACACGATCTTATCCTTAGGGGAATCGAACACCCTGTGCAGCGACAGGGTCAGCTCCACGGCTCCCAGATTCGAGGCCAGGTGGCCCCCGTTCTTGGAGACCACGCTGATGATCTGGTCACGAATCTCCTGGGCCAGTTCACCCAGCCGGCCGATAGGGATCTTCTTTAGATCCTTCGGCGAGTCTATTTGCTTAAGCCAACCGCTCATATCAGCTCCCTAAAATTCTCGCGACACCATGAAATCGGCCCAGGCCAAAAGCAGTTCCTTATGTTTCGATACGGGCAAAGCATCAAGATGGGTACGAGCTTCCTCGATGATCTTTTGGGCCATTCTTTTGGTTTCCGAGATTCCGCCCAGCTCGATCAGCAGTCTGGTCACGCTGGCAATCTCCTCTGTCGTCGCCTTCTGGTTGCCCAGAACGCTTTGCAGTTCCTCTTTTTGCCTTGGAGAAGCATTCTTGGAGGCATAATATACGACCGTGGTCCGTTTCCCTTCCCGGATGTCCGAGCCAATCGGCTTTCCCAACTGCTTCTCGTTTCCCACGATGCCCAGAATGTCGTCCTGCAATTGGAAAGCAGTACCGCACCTGCTGGTGAAAGCCGACAGGGCGGCCACCTTTTTTTCCTGGGGGTCGGTGGTGTCAAGCCCGATCATGGCGCCCGCCTTGGCCGAAAACTCGTACAGAGCGCCGGTTTTGCGCCAAAGCATATCCACTATTTGCCCCGGCCGGAACGACTCGACTGGCTGCTTGGCAAACTGGATATCCAGGGTCTCGCCGGCCACCAACGTGTTCAACACATGTGATTCCAGCATTCGAATCAAGGTCAGCGTTACCTCAGGCTTTACCCGTCCTTTCAGAGAGCAGTCGCAAAGGAGGCTCACCGCCCATCCCTGTTGCACGTCCCCGGTAAGCACGGCAATGTCCCTCCCGTAGTCCCTGGACTGAGCCTCCGACAACTTCATCTGCTCCCTGGCGATCAGGGACGATTGGGCGTGGACGGTGTATCCACCTCTTCTTCTGTCGTCGTTGTCGATCAGATCGTCGTGCACCAGAGTCCAGGTGTGAAACATCTCCACCGCAGCAGCAGCCGGAATGGCCTCCCGCTCGTCGCCTCCCACAGCGCCGCAGGCCAAAAGCAGCACTGCGGGACGCAAGCCTTTGCCCGCGCGATTGACATAAGTATATACGGCCTCCCTCAGGTGATGGGGGTGAAACCAGTCTCTGAACTCTTCTGAGTTCAGATACGATGTCACCCACTTTTCTCTCTTCTCCAGTTCAGCGAAAAAGTCTGTAGCTGGGGCCTTCACTGCTATTTCTCCTGCATCAGGCAACCGCTCGCCGTAGCGTCAGCATGGTCTCATACACAAATTTGCTCGCCCGGTTTCGTTCACGACGCTGCTTTTCGTAGGCAGCTGAAGACGAGAAAGTCGTCAGTCCTCTTCCTCTAGGTCGAAACGTTCGGTTTTGAACTCTCCCTTGGCGGTCTTAACCAGCTTCTTGACTTTCTCCTCCGCCTGGGTCAGCTTCTGCGTGCAGAATCGGGATAGTTCGATTCCCTCCTCGAACTTCTGCAGGGCCTTCTCCAGCGGCAGCTCGCCCTCCTCCAGTTCCAGCACTATCTCCTCCAGCCTCTTCAGCGCCTCTTCAAAAGTTCTCTCTTTCTTTCTGGA
>CAYFQZ010000638.1:0-1807 GCA_964345305.1 uncultured Ignavibacteria bacterium
CTGACCCTGATCTTACGCCACCTTTATGCTGAAGAAGCCTGGCGCGAGACGCTGGTTTTCGAAGGTGGCACCGCTCTGCACAAACTCTACCTGGGCCGTCGGCAGGAAGCTCTGACCGCTCTGCAACGGCGTGGCGGGCTAGTGCCGGATTTGGAGTTGGAGCAAGTGTCGGTGGTGACAATAGAGGGGAATGTCAATGACCGATAACATGCAAGTGAGGGGGATATGACAGTACGAGATGGAGGCTCTGGACGAGTAAAGGAAACGAAGACCGGCAAGGAGCTGGAACGCCGGGTAGCGGACGCCTACCGCCAGATGGGGGCACGAAGAGTTGAACACGACATCGAGTTGGCTGGCGATCAGATTGATGTATACGTCGAACTGGAGACGCCCGGCCGTCTGCTGCATCGCATCGCAGTCGAGGTCAAAGACTGGAGATCACCCGTCGGCATTGATATTGTCAACAGGTTCGCGGTCACTGTGAGCCTTCTTCGGAACAAGAGATTGATTGACGAGGGAATCATCGTCTCGGCAACAGGTTTCAGCAGGCAGGCTCGCATCGCCGCCAAGGAATATGACATTCGGTTACTGGAACCTGCCGATCTGGAGATAATGGTTGAAAAGGCGGCGGCAACGAGACCGACTGAACAGCGATACACCTACGACGTATTCATCAGCTACAGTCATAAGGACAGGACCTGGGTGCGCAACGTCCTGCTACCTCGCCTGGAAGATGCTGGCCTGCGTGCCTACGTTGACTTCCGTGACTTCGATATCGGCATACCGTCTCTCGTCAACATAGAACGAGGACTGGACAACAGCCGCCATACTCTCCTGGTGCTGACTCCAGACTGGGTTGAAAGTGAGTGGGTTTCATTTGAGAGTCTGCTGGTTGGCACGTCCGACCCGGCAGGGCGACGGCGAAAGCTGATTCCGTTGATGCTTAAGCCCTGTGACCCACCAGCACGGATAGCTGTGTTGACGTACGTCGACTTCTCTCAGGAAGACACTCACACCGAGAATTGGGAACGACTTCTGCAAGCCCTAGGTGCCGGACCGTCTGGACCTACGGAAACGGAAATAGGGAGCTTGCAAAGGCGGTTCATAGAACCAATGTTAAGTATCTTAAAGTCGGAAGGTTGGCTGTCTGTGTGGTCTATTATTGCAGTTGTAACGTCGCTAGTAGCTATCTTGACAGCACTCACTGAGTTTGGCGACATATCGCTGCCTTCCGTCCCAATGCCTGCCATCTGGATAGCATTGCCCATCATGGCAGTTCTCACCGTTTTCGGAGTCTATTCGTCTCGAGTGCTGCTCCCACGCTGGGCACAAGCTAGAATCAACAGGGAGCGACAGAGAGATTGGCGCAAATGGGAACAGGAAGTTGAAAGGCTGCTATTCGACAAGGGAACAGTTGCATCAGAGGAACTAGTAGAAACTCCACCACAGCACAGGGGTTTTGCCATAGAGAAATATTTTGAGGATCACAGGAGACAGCTTGCAATCAGCCTCAGTAGGAGAGGTAATAGACTTGAGTTGGACAATAGGCATCTAGCGAGTAGATTCACAGCAACTTGGGACGAGGCATCAGCTTACCTCGCTTCGCTGGATAAAGATTCGTTTCTTGAAGCCTGTTCGAAGATACTCGGCTACTTGCACGGTCTAGGAGTTCATCGTCGCGAAAACATCCCCACTACTCTTGGGCGCTTGCATGGGTTTGTGGTCGAAGTGCCTTCCTTGAGCTTGAATATTTCCCAGTATTTTCCCGGTATCTTTGTCCAGAAAGACGAGTTTTCAAGTGAGGATG
>CAYFQZ010000639.1:0-1660 GCA_964345305.1 uncultured Ignavibacteria bacterium
AGGAGCGAAGCAGAGCCTCCGCTGTGCTCCGGCTCAGAATGACAAACATATCATTTTTGCTGTGGTGGTGTACTATGCTGAGTCTGAACCCGCTGCCGCCACTGGCGGAGAGCTTCACAGTTGCTGGCAAAGGCGATTTCCTGGGGCAGCTCAGCAGGGCCGAAGAAACGGGCCTCACTGGCATCGTCGCCGGGCCGGAGCTCACCCCCCACCACCTCGGCCTGGTAGACAATGAGGATGCCCGAACCCCGGAAGTCGGAGCGGTAGTGGTAGACACCTAGAAGGCCGATCAGGCGCACGTCCAGTCCCGTCTCCTCCTTACATTCTCTGATGGCGGCTTCCTCCGGTGCTTCGTCGTAGTCAACGAAACCGGAGGGGATGCACCACCAGCCCTGTTTCGGGTCCACCGCCCGCCGCACCAGCAGCACCTTCCCATCCTGCTCCACCAGAACACCTGTCGCCACTTTATGGTCCCGAAAGAAGATGAACCCGCAGCCCGGGCAGACCCGTCGCGTCCGTCCAAAGAGAAACTTGTCCTCCAGAGGGTGGGCACAGCGGGGGCAGTAATTCATTTCGAGGATCACGTTTTCAGGTTGGACCATGGCTGGTCACCCTTCACTCCTCTAGCTTATCCTCTAATCCGAATACGGTTTACTTAAGACAGCGGAGGCGGCTCCCACGCCGCCGGGCATGGGAGCCCGGCCTGCTAAGTAAACCGTATTGCATATAGACCTCCACGCTGCGCAGGTCAGCATCCGGCTCCTCGCGCAGTTTGAACACGTGGATCCGATGTCCATCCACCATCCGCATCTTCTCCAGATTGAGCCGGTGCAACTGATTCCTGAGTTCTGCGACTTCATCGCCTTGGGCCGGAAGATGCCGCAGCAACTCCTTAGCGTCGGCCTGATACTTCAGCAGGCTGCCCAGCTCGGTTTGATGTTGTGCCCATTCATCCAGGCAATAGCGGTATAGAGACAACTTATGCTTGAGCTCCATTAGTAACTGCCCACTCATGATCAGGAACCTCCCAGTAGAAGGGACAATCGGTCAACCTTAAAGTCAGTTACGTCCCCGGTTATCTCTGTCCTCTGGGGTGTAGTATACCAGAAAAATAGACAGCCGCCAAACCCTGTGCGCATCCATGAGCGGGCTACTTGACATCCGACATATTCTGTGATATAATTTTATTTAGTAGAAACCCCTTTCACTATATGAAACCCTCCTTGGACTTCTTTTTGTTTTCACTATCACCGATCCTCTTAGAACCTATCTGACAACCTTAGCTGGCGAAAACAGAAGGAGAAATCAATATGGCTACGCAGCATCTCAAATACGACATTACGAAAGACGATTTGAGTGCGTTCAAAGGCAAAGGGCCAGCCTTTGTCACTTTTGGTGAGGTGATGGTACGCGATACCCCAGATGATGCCCAACGGCTGGAAAGGACCCGCCGGGTTCACATCTCGCTGGCTGGCAGCGAATACACCCTGGCTATGACTCTCAGCCGTCTAGGGATCCCTTCCGGCTACATCACCCGCCTGCCGGACAATCCATACGGCTGGATGGTTCGAGACGTCGCCCGCGAACAGGGAATGAACACCGACCACATCGTGTGGGCCCACAGGGCCGAACCGATTGGTCGGTTTCTTTATGAGCTTGG
>CAYFQZ010000640.1:0-2342 GCA_964345305.1 uncultured Ignavibacteria bacterium
TTGCTGGCGTAGATTCTGACCCGCATCTCTCCGTTCAGCAAGTCGGCGAGAAAAAGTACGGAGAGATGCGGGTCAGAATCTACGCCAGCAACGAGGAGATGGGCATGGCCGCCGCCGAAAGTGCCAAAGAAGCGATGCTGGAGGCCATCGTCTCCAGGAGCGAGGTCAACATTATTCTGGCAACCGGCAACTCGCAACTGAGCACCCTGCGCGCCCTGCGCGAAATGGCGGATATTGACTGGTCAAGAGCCCACTTGTTCCACATGGATGAGTACGTCGGCATCGATCCGGCGCATCCTGCCAGCTTTTCCCAATTTCTGTACCGGCACTTTCTGGATCATCTCCCAATCAAGCCTGCCTCATTCCACCCCATCCCCATCGTCGCGAACTCCCAGGAGACAGAACGGCTGGAAGCCGTCTGCCGGGAATACGAAGCCCTGCTAAAACAGCACCCGGCCGACCTCTGCTTGCTGGGGATCGGAGAGAACGGGCACCTGGCGTTCAACGATCCGCCCTATGCCAACTTCCATGACCCCGTCTGGGTCAAAGTCGTCCAACTGGCGGAAAGAAGCCGGCGACAGCAGGTGAACGAAGGGCATTTTCATTCCCTGGAAGAGGTGCCCACCCATGCCATCACACTGACCATTCCCGCTCTGTTATCCGCCCGAAAAGTGCTGGGCATCGTTCCCGAAGCGCGCAAGGCCGAAGCCGTGCGGGCGGCGCTTCACACGCCCGTGAGCGAAGACTTCCCGGCCACGATCTTGCGCCAGCAGCGAAACGTGACACTCTACCTGGACTGCGATTCGTCGGCACTGCTTAACGCTGCCTGAGAAGGAACAAAACGCACTACACAAAGGAATTTGAGGTGTTAGCTTACAGCGGAGAATACTCTGCTATTCGATGAGTCCAGAAGGGGGTTGTTGTCCCCTCTGAGCAAACTTGATACAAGGAGGCCTTAGAACCAATGAATGGAGAACAACGCTTATCTTCCCTGCTAGAATTCAAAGTGCGTGGTGTGGAATTACACAGTCCCATAATGTGGCAGTGGAACGCTGTGGAGCACCTGCTGGACTACATGAGCGAGCAGGGCTTCAATAGTTTGCTCCTCCATCAGAACGATCTTTTGAACCACCTTGTGCACTTCAAAAAGCATTACCCCCCAACCCTGGAAGACTTACATCATAAGAAAAAGCTGAACAATATCTTCTACTTCCGGCGGATGGCCCAAAAGACCCGAGAACTTGGCATTCACCTCTTCCTAGAGGTCAAGGAACTGGAGTACGAAGATCAAATCCTCCAATTGCACCCAGAGGTCTACAGCGCCACAGGGATAGTATGCCCTTCCCATCCCTTTTGGAAAGAGTTTCTGGCGACTAAAGTAGAAGAGGTGGTGGAAAACGTACCTGAAATAGAAGGAATTGTCTTTGCTTTTTCGGCTCCGGAGAGCCGTTTGTGGATAGCTCCCTCGCCAGGAGAAAGCTGGGAGGAGCACAAACCACGCCGTTGCGATTGCCAGCGGTGCCGGGAGCTGGACCGCGTTGAATGGTACTCTCAGATGTTGTGGAGTGCCTATAGACCGCTAGCTGCAGCGGGCAAGAAGATGATCGTGCGGGAGTTCTCTTACGGCCCCGAAGAGCAACGCAAGATTATGGAAGCCATCGAACGCCTCCCTGACGATGTGGTGGTGGGCATCAAAAACACTCCTCACGACTTCTGGCCCACTTTTCCCAATAACCCTGTGATCGGACAGATAAGGAATCACCCTCAATGGACTGAGTTTGACGTGTGGGAAGAATTTGACGGCTGGAGTGTCGTGCCTTGCTACCGGCTTGAGGAATACGCCGAGCGCCTGCGATACGCCGTCTCTCGGGGGGTTGAGGGATTCTGGTGCCGCATTGATTGGGAGATCATCACCGAGGCCTGGGTTCTTGACACCTTAAATGAGATAAACCTCTACGGGATGGCCCGCTTGGGGAGGAATCTAAACGAGAGACCCAGGCAAATCCTGACCGACTGGCTGGCTGAGCGTTTCAGCGTAGTCTCTCTCTCCCCCTTGGTGGATGAGCTACACAAACTCTTGCAAGGCACATTGGAGGTCATCAAGAAGGCCCTCTACGTGCGGGGGCATGTTTTTTCCCGTCACAGCCTGTTGCCCTTGAGCGTAAAACAGGCCTGGTGGTCAATGGCCGGGCAGGACAGCCTGGCCCTGTGGGAGCCGGAGAGAGCATCCGACTTGGCTCTTACGCCCGAGAACCTGGAGAAGATTTTCGCTGAGAAGGACGAAGCCCTAGCACTGGCTCGGAAGTTATGGGCACAAGCCCAAGAATTGGCAGTGCGAGAGG
>CAYFQZ010000641.1:0-4964 GCA_964345305.1 uncultured Ignavibacteria bacterium
GTCTCACGTCCCCATCTGAATGCGAAGTCTCCGTCTTCATATAGGCTATCGCACTTCCAGACTACGTCTCCTCGCCTGTTGACCTCATAGACGGGCCCAGCATCACTATCCGAGATCAAGGTATTTCCGTTCGGTAGTCTGACCGGGTACGGCAACCAGAATCTGTCTTCCCGCGGGTATTCGGGTAACTGGAAACTCCACACTACTAGCTCTCCCTCGGTCATCTCGTATATTATCGAAGAATCATCATTACACAACAACACGTTCCCCACCTGATTGAATTTCAAAGCTATCCAAATCCTAGGGCCCAGAAACGCCAACACAAGGAGTGCCAGCAACACAACGCCTATGACAATTAGTCTTTTTCGCATTATCTTGCCTCGGATGGATGGCCCGGCCTGCCTCGGGCGGGCCTGTTCGTCAGGCAAGCTCTGTTTTTCAGATACGCAAACAGATTCTACTCGATGCTGGCTCGATAAATCGAGCCATTACAAATTCGTGTCTTTCGTGTGCTTGAGTGCTTGAGGGTATCGAGCAATATTTGAGCGGGACTGGCCAATCTTTGCCAAGCGATCTATTGAAAAACTCTCGTTCGTCACTTACGCCCTCGTCCGTGGCGTTTTATATGGTAACGGAAAAGATGTCCGTCACCAAACATCGGGACGATTCCCCGCCTCGGTGGGATGTTCCACATGAATCGCCCCTTTACGGGCTATTGAAAATCCTGGCTTATGCGATAATTGGGTGCCTGCTTGGTGATAATCACGTCGTGAGGGTGGCTTTCTCTCAGTCCTGCGTAGGTGATGACCATGAACTCTGCTTTCCTGGAAAGCTCCTTTATGTTTCTTGCCCCGCAGATTCCCAGGCCTGCCCTGAGACCGCCGACCATTTGGTATACCAGCTCGGATAGTCTTCCCTTGTAGGGAACCCGCCCTTCTATTCCCTCCGGCACAAACTTCTTGGCAACCTTCTGGTGTTCCTGGAAGTATCTTTCCTTTCCGCCCTTTTTCATGGCTTCTATGGAGCCCATCCCGCGATAAAGCTTGAAGGTCCGACCTTCGAAGAGTATGGTTTCACCGGGACTTTCTTCGGTGCCCGCAAACAGGCTTCCGATCATCACCGCGTCTGCTCCGGCTGCCAGAGCTTTGGTGATGTCTCCGGAGTATCTTATTCCTCCGTCTGCAATGGTGGGGACGCCGTGCTTTGCAGCCACTTCCGCGCAATCCAAAATTGCGGTGATTTGTGGTACGCCCGCACCGATGACCACGCGGGTTGTGCAGATGGAACCGGGACCGACGCCCACCTTTACGCAGTCGGAACCGGCCCGGATCAGGTCCTCGACTCCTTGCTTGGTAGCGACGTTGCCCGCCATCAGCGTAACGTCAGGAAACTTGTTTTTTATCTTCTTGACCGCATCTATCACGCCCTTGGAATGCCCGTGGGACGAGTCTATTATCAGGGCGTCCACTCCTGCGTCGACCAGGGCAGTGGCGCGGGCCAGCATGTCCTTTGCAACTCCGACAGCACCGCCAACCCTCAGTCTGCCTCTTGAGTCCTTGCAGGAGTTGGGATACTGAAGGTTCTTCATGATGTCCTTGACCGTGATCATGCCTTTGAGGTTTTTCTTTTTGTCCACGATCAGGAGCTTCTCGATTCTGTTTTTGTGCAGTATCTCCTTGGCCTGCTCCAGGGTGGTTCCTTCGGGCACGGTGATGAGCTTCTCCCTGGTCATCACGTCGCCGATCTTCCTGCTCAGGTCCTTTTCGAATCTCAAATCCCGATTGGTCAGTATGCCCAGGAGTTTTCCCTGTTTGGTCACCGGGATACCGGAGATGGAGAATCGCCTCATCACCTCCATGGCTTCACCTATCATCTTATCCGGGGGCAAGGTAACCGGATCGACGATCATTCCGCTTTCCGATCTTTTAACGTTGTCCACCTCGGTGGCCTGCTGCTGAATACTCATGTTCTTGTGGATCACCCCCATGCCTCCCTCGCGGGCCAGGGCAATGGCCAGGCCCGACTCGGTCACCGTGTCCATGGCTGCGCTCAGGATGGGAACGTTCAGCCTGATATCTCTGCCAACGCCAGTGGAGACGTCTGCGTCTTTGGGAAGCACATCGGATTTTTGGGGAACAAGAAGGACATCATCGAAGGTAAGGCCGGGTTTCTCTCTTATTCTCATATCGCTCCGTTTTTTTGAGTTTGAATCATCCCGACTCATCCGTCCAGATCAGAATTCTTCCGCAATTGTCGCAGGTATAGATTGTCTCTTCTTTCCTTATCTCCTGGATGACCTGGGGGGGGATGCCCTTGTAGCAGGCTCCGCACGCTCTCTTCTTGATGCCAACCACCACCTGGTCGCCCCTTCCCTTCTTAACCCGTTCGTAGGTGGCCAGCAGTCTCCTGTCTATTCTCACCGTGATATTCTTTCTATCCCCCAGTTTTGCCTTTATCTTGTCCTCTATGGAACTCAACTCTTCTTTCAGATGAATCAGCTGAGTGGAATTGGCTTCTTCCACCTCGTCCAACTTCTTCTTGTACTGGCTGATCTTCTCCTTCAGGTCGTCTATGTTGGCCAGGATCTTTAAGATCTCCTCCTCGGTCTCGGAGATTCTTATTTTACGGTTGGCTATCTCATTGGTCAGGGCGTCGTACTCCTTGTTGGTCTTGATAGCCATCATCTGTTTCTGAAGCTTGGCCAGCTCCTGGTTGAGGGTGGCCAGCTCGATGTCCAGCTTGCTGTTGCGGAGATTCTGCTCTTTTAGCTCCTTTTCCGCAGCTTCCAGGTCGGTCTTGTTATCCGCTACCTCGCTTTCCCGGTTATTTATCAGCTCGGGGAGATAATCTTTGGACCTCTCCAGTTCTCCCAGATCGTAGTCGACGCCCTGAAGCTTCAAAAGCATCTCCATTTCCTTTTCGATCGTCATCCGACTTCTCCTTGCTACTGAAAACAAAAAAGTGCACAACCTAGTTGTGCACTTTACGCTCTACGGAAGCTCTTCTGCTATTGTCTGAAAGCTGGGGGATACTATTTTCAAATTGTGTCGGCCCCCGCAACACCCATCCATGTCCATCAGCTCTCCTTGAGCCTGGGCTTTCTCATATCGGCCATCTGCGATCAATTGCCTGGCGCATTTTCGACTTGAATGGTGGGCAATACTGGATTCGAACCAGTGACCTTTCGGATGTGAACCGAACGCTCTAACCAACTGAGCTAATCGCCCATCACCTGGGTCTGAAGCTCCAGGTCGCCAGACATCCCCTGAAGCTCCAATTTTCTAATATACGACCATTCGCCCCTTCTGTCAATACCTTCAATATCTTTCACGCAAGATTTTTCTATCTGTTGGCATCGGACTCACCCTCATTCCACCTAAGTCCTGGCGTCCCAACGCGGCATTATCTCCTAACTACCCGTCGGCGTTCGCAGCCCCCGAACCCTACGCTGGCGTGGTCACTCCTTGACCAACAACACGTTCACGGCCTTCACTATCACTGTCACCGTGTCTCCCTTGTTGATACCCAGATCCTCCAGCGAGTCGATGGTCATCACCGAACTCATTTTTGAATCGGCAGGGATTTCAAACCTGACCTGGCACATCACGGTGCCCTTTTTGATTTCGGTCACCTTGCCGGTTAGCTGGTTTCTGGCTCCATACTTCACGCATGACCTCCTTTTGAAGAGTCAGACTTTGAATGAAGGGAATATAGCAAAAGACGGTGGGAGATGCAACATTCACCCTGTGTACGTCCGATCGATAGGGCCGAATAAACCGGTTCCGGCCAACCCCGCTCCGGACGTATCAGTCAGCCAGTGCCAGGTAATCGTCACAGAACAGCATCATCAAAATGGGCCCCGAACTCCGTTGATCTTGTCTCTGTGGACTCCCGGTATCTGGAGAGGCGATCTTCCCAAGGAGCTTTGGCTCCGAAAGCGATCCTGGCGAACTCCACGGATTTGACGGCATCCGCCAGAGCCTCTTTCTGGTCCGGAGTATAGAGCCTGACCGGGTCACCGATGGCGATGGTGCCCGGAGGGACGAAGAAGCCAGCTGGAACCACCGTCTTGGCGTGAACGAAAGCTCCCACGGCTAAGGCGGCTCCAGCCCGAATAGTGGCACCCTGCAAGACGGTTGCGCCGGTCGCTATATAACAGCACTGTTCCAAAGTACAACCCAGGAGCGTTGCCTGAGGCGAGATGAAAACGTGATCTCCGATCACCACGGGGTAGTCCGCATCTCCCGAAGCCGTGGCACGGATAACGGCATTTTCGCATACTATCGTACATTTGCCCACTGCAATTTCAGAGCCCTCGGAATCCAGCACGGCTCCATACATTATGCGTGACCTTGGGCCGATGCGGACTCTTCCGACAACAACTGCCGTCGGCGCCACGAATGCGGTCGGATCCACCACAGGTTCAAAGCCGCGATGCTTGATAAGCATTGCCTAACTCCTTTTTTCCCTTGAAACGAAGATTGTATCCCGGAAGTAGCTTATACGTTGATGCGTGGTCGAAGTCAGTCATGAGCAGCCAATAGTGCCTTTAGGTTTCTTGACAGGAGTTCCAGGTACTCGACCAAGCCGATACGATCCAATTTGTCCAGCGCCTTCTTGTGGAAATTCTCTTTGGTGGAATTTCGCAGGATTAGTTCCGTCTCCTCCGCCGAGAATGTTGCCACATGCACTGTTCGTCGAACAGATGGCGGTATCTCCGGGCACACGTCCTGACAGATCATGCATCCCACCAGGCAATTGTGCCAGGAGGGATGAATCCAGTCAGGGAAAGGTCTTTCGCTCTCGTTGTGGTAGGTAATACATTTCTCCGCACGCAAGAGGAAACGGTCAGATGAGACGGCGCCTGACGGACACTTCTTTAAACACGCAGTACATGTATGGCATCGATCCAACATCTGCGGCTCCTGCCAGTGATCTTCGGAGAGAGGCGCGTCGGTACAATA
>CAYFQZ010000642.1:0-5422 GCA_964345305.1 uncultured Ignavibacteria bacterium
CATAGCTTAAGGTAACTGCCACGTCGCTGGCGCCGAATTCCGAGGTAGGTTCTCCGAGTTCGTCTCTTCCCTTCAACTCACCCATGTGCAGGTAAGCCACACCCGCTCCCAAGACCCCCGGTCCCGCAATGGGCTGCGCACATGCCAGGTATTCATAAGAGATATCCTGAAACAACGACTGATGCATAAAGCAAAGCTCGGTGCCGCCTATGCCTGCCAGCCCCGCAGGATTCCAGTGAATAGCCGTAACGTCATCCGCCAGGCCGACGAAGGCGCCTCCCATGGCCACGGCGCGGGCGCCCAGGCCAAGCTTAAGAAACTGAGCGCTGGATGTGCCGACGTCACCTGCCGAGGCACAGCACCGGGAAGCGCACAATCCGCCCCATAGCAGAAACAAAGCGCCTGTAACGAAGACTATCCTTCTCATGCCTTTCACCATTCTATCTTATCACCGCAAGCTTCGAGATCTTCTCCTCACCCTGGTCATTGCTAATCCTGTATACATATACCCCGCTGGCTAGGTTTCTACCCTCTTCATTGGTAACGTCCCAGCGGGTCTCCCCGTCCCCGTCCGTTTCCTCAATCGTGCGGACCTTCTCGCCGGCGATGGTGAATATCTCTATCTTGGCTCGGGCAGTCAATCCGTCGAAAGTCACATGGGTATGGCCCCGGTAAGGTTTAAAGGGATTCGGGTAGACCGAGGCTGCGTTCAGGTCTTCCGCAGAGCCGTAGTACGGAGTGCTGCGACCGGCGAATTTCAGCAATTCATCCAGGGCCGTATGCAGAATCTGTGTGGCGACATCCTCTCTGACGAAGTACAGCGGAAAGCCGAAATAGATTACGGCAAGGTCGCGCCTGAAGTGCCGAAGGGCAACCGGCTTTCCGTTGGAAGCCGAGGTGTCGTAATCGGAATTGAAGGTGTACATCACCTCGGACGGATCTGAGGGCCAGCAATAACCGACACCGGGAAGCCTTCCCTGTAGATCATACTCGGCCGGATCGTAGGAATGGTTCACCCTGAAGGTGTCCAGCTCTACTATCTCGGGATAACTTGTCATGCCGGGAGCCCGTTCCGCGCCGACGAACTCCTCGATCCTTGTGATCGCATTCCAGTACTCAGGCACGAAAGCGGAATCGATGTTGAGGCATTCTCGTCTGAAGTCCCCCGTGGGGAAACGCTGGAGTTCCGTGAACCAGAGCTCGTCGTAGGACACAAGGATCCTCCGGCCTTCGATCAGTAACGCACCGCCTGCCTCAAGATACTGCTGCAGAAGTGGGTAATACCCGGTATAGAAAACCGATGACTCGTCCTCCTGGTGCACTATGGCCACGGGATGGTGGCTCAGATCAATCAGACGCAAGAGAGTCCCTTGACTTCGATCCCGGTAGACATAATCGTATCCTTCCAGTGCTCGCCGGTAAAAGGCGTCGACGCTGTCGCCATTCACTCCCTGGAAGGAATCAGTTCCCCGGGTCAAGTCCACCAGTCCGATGCCCCGGTCGAAGAGCATGAGACACCCCTCCACGGCCTTGGAGGGTTCGCTCTCCAGGTTGAGCGTGTCTATCGCGATTACCTGGTACCTGTAGTCAATCTCCCCTGCCGCCGTGAAATCGGTGTACATCGTATCGCGACAAAGCGATTCTATGATCTGGAAATCTCCGCCATCGCTGCTTCGAAGAATGGCATAGCCTTTTATGTCTGTGTCAGAGGTGGAAATGTGGAGACGTATGCTCTCCCTGCCGCTTCTTACCTTTAGGTCCGGCGGGTGCGGCATACCCGCCAGTGCAGTGTCCTCAAGAGAATCATACGGTGGGTCGGAGTAGCGATAAAGCGGAGATTCCATGCCGCAGGCGTTAACGTTGGTTACCGTGTAGTAATAGGTCATTCCTTCCTGAACCTCGAAGTCAGTGTAGGTGGCCAGATCCCAATTATCATAAGAGATCAGGCTGTCGTTTATCGGATCCAGACCCAGGTAATGGCCGGAGACCAGGCTGCGGTAAACATTGGACCCCGCTACACGCTCATCCCATGACAGCTTTTGCCATTCCAGCGTCACGCTGGTGTCAGTGATATCGGTCACCTGCAACCAATCAGGCATTGTCGGTGCCACCACTCCTATCCAGGCTGTTTTTTGCATGAGCCCCTCTAAGCCAAGCGAATCCACGGCTGCCACCCCATACCTGTAACCTTCTCCCAGTGCCAAGGAAGTATCCACGTATGTTGTCTGAGGAACAAAAACCGAATCTATCAGCAGAAAACCGGACTCGAAAACAGCCTGCCAGCGATAGATTCTGTACTTGACTATATCACCCTCCTGGTTTGGCTCCCAGTTTAAGACCATGTGGCATTCCTGGTTCAATTCCGCCGACAGACCGGCCACCAACTTCGGCCGACCGGGCACAAAAACTGCCTCAAGCGAGGGTTCCCTTCTGCTTTCGGCCACGCCGCATTCATTCTCGGTCGTAGCGGTAACATTGAAGAAATAGCTCTGTCCTTCAATCATGTCGGTGAAATAAAAAACGTATTGCTGCGGAAAGACGTTCAGAATCGGGGCAGGGTTAACGGGTGGCTCATAGTACTGGCCTGAAACGCTGCTGCGGTATATGTTGAAAGCATGCGCATAAATGCTTGAGAACTTGAAGGTGACGCTGGTGTCGGTGTGATCGGTTATTTTGAACTCCGCAGGCGGCTCCGGTGGGTACAGCGGGCCGGTCACCCGGGCGGGCTCGGCCTCCAGATTGAAAGGCAGGTAGCTCTCCAGGCCGAATGAGTCTACGGCAGTAACCCAGAAGTAGTGCTTCAGCGAATCATCCGTGGCCGGATCGACGTAAATCGTATCGTTCTGCACGGAATCGACCAAAGCAATATCTCCCTCGTGCCCCATCCCGTCGTAAATTCTGTACTCTACAACGTCTCCCTCTCCGCTTGGATTCCAGTGAACCACGACATGGCAGTCGCGCACCTCTCCACTCACGGTGACAACTGCCTGCGGCCTTCCGGCTAGAAAATCTGCTCTGTTGGAGGGTGAAGTCTCCGCTCCTCCCCGAACCTGAGTGATCACGTAGTGGTAGGTGACGCCCTCGGTGAGCAGTGAATCCCGGCAAGAAATCTCCCAGCCGACCGGATCGTCTATGGGTGCGGCATTCACCGGCGGATCGCTGTACACTCCCGGGACCGCGGAACGATAAACGTAGCATCCATCTCCTCCTTGAACCACTTTCCACGACAAGGTGACGTTGCCGGCCAGCCAGCTGGCTACCTTCAGACGATAAGGCGGTGAGCCAATCTCCTGAATATCCGCTCCCACGGCCTCCGATGGGAGGCTCTCAAGTCCCATCAGGCTGACGGCACTTATCCGGTATTGATGAATTCCCGTCTCCTTGAGGGATGAGTCGACATAAGTGGTTCCAGAGGCCGCCGAACCCAAAAGATAAAAATCGGAGCAGCTGGGGGTCTTGTGGTAGACCAGGTATTCCTCGATTCCCTGCTCCTCAGGATTGGGAGGCCAACTCAGTCTTACGACTCTGTGCTCCACCTCTGCCAGCGGCTGAGCCGGGGCGGAAGGCCCTCCCGGGGTTATCTTTATCTCGGGCGATCTGTTGCTTTCCACCAGATCGTGATTCACGTTGGCAATGGTGTAATAGTAGACTTGCTCTGCGTTCAGGCCCTCATCCTGGTACTGGCTATCAGGCTGGGGGATCAGTTCCGGGTTCAACTTCTCTCCCGGTCCGCCGGAAACGGTGGATCGATAGATGTTATATCCGAGGCTCGTCCAAGGGGCCTTGGGCGACCACCCCAGGGTTACGCTGCTGGCAGTCCAGCTCTTCACGTGGAAACCGACCGGAGGAAGGTTAAATACAGCCTCGGCCGGGGGCTCGAAACCGTATCGCCCGCTATTCCACCTGTCGTGCATGTACCTGGGCCAAGGCTCCAAACCTGGATCAGAGTCAACGTCAAACTCCCAGCAGATTATCCTGGGGCTGCTGTAGGCATTGAAGTCGGTGTTCAGCAGCAAGTTGAACTTTCCATCCTTGTCGAAGTCTCCCGCCAGCGGGGTGTAGGGATAGTATGTGGCCATGTTGGCCTCGGCAGAGGCATAGAGAGGGAATCCCGGTATGACACTTCCTCCGTGGTCCCAGGCATAAAGCCTCTCGTAGCCGGAGCTCAGGAAGTGTCCGGCACGAGCCAAGATATCCACCTGGCCGTCCCCGTTAACGTCTGCCAGCACAGGGCTTCCAAAGGTCCCCGCCTCGGTAGCGAATGGTCCCTCTGCCTGGGAGACTCCCAGCGAAACCAGCTCCTCCTGACTCATGGCTCTGGTTCTGGTGGCGATTTCCCCTATGCTGCTCCCCAGGGACGAAAGAGCTTGCCTGTTTTCCTCTGCGCGGGGAGCGCTTAGGGAGACCAAGGGGCTTTGCGGGCCGACAGGGGTACCATCCTGGTGCCAGGCATAGATCCGAGCTTCACCGACCGTCCAAAGGCTGACCACTATCTCCAAGGTTCCATCACCATCCATGTCTCCAATCGCAGGATGATTTCCGAACCACCAACCCGCGATTAGATCTTCCATCACGACCGGATATCCAGAGGGCTGGGTGCCGTCTTTTTTCATAGCGCAAATCGAATGGCATCTTCCGTCGGAAGCTAAAGCCAGTACTTCCAGATCCTGATTCTCATCCACGTTGGCCACGGCGATCCCAAACACGTGTACAAACTCGTCGGGATAGTCTTCAGGCTCCAGCACCGGATTCCCTTGCGCGTCCCAGATATAAATCCCCCCCACGCCCTGATAATCGCCGAACTCCCCGGAAATGGGATGCGCTGTCCCGGCGATCACCTCGTTCTGCCCATCTCCGTCCAAATCCGCCACTGCCAGACAGGGAACATCCATATCTTTGGTGCTGCCCGCCGCCTTGCCGAAGGCGCCGTTGGCTCCAGGGATTACAGATTCGCCGTCCCCACGCCAGGCGTAAACCTGTCCCGTGGCACCGATGGTGAACAGCTCCGGATGATCGTCATTCTCCAGATCGGCAATAACAGGTGTGGCCAGGCCCCAAAAGGCACTAGCCTCCGTGGATGCAGGTTGTGACCAATCCGGCGAAGCGGACAGGTAGGCGTGAACGCCCCGACTGGAACAGATCACTATGTCGGTGATGCCGTCCTGATCGATGTCTCCCAGTGCGGGCGAAGACATCATGTTCTTGTCCGTATCTTTGGGCCAGCCCGGCTCCCTCCGGCCGTCATGAGAGAAAACCTCCACGCCGCCCCTTCCACCGGCCTGGGCTGAACTGCCGAGTCCCACAACAACCTCGTCGTACCCGTCTGCGTCGACATCTGCGACGCCAGGGCACAGTGATCCGTTGGTGGAGAACTCCCGCGTCCAACCCTCGGACGCTATGCTTCTTACCACGATTCCGACCG
>CAYFQZ010000643.1:0-16314 GCA_964345305.1 uncultured Ignavibacteria bacterium
CTCCCTCCACGCCCGGTGTGGGCATCGTCATACTGGCCACCGTGCTCAGCGGCGTGGGCATACCTCCCGCCGGAATAGCGTTGATCATCGGCGTAGACCGCATCCTGGACATGAGCCGCACCGCCATAAACCTGACCGGCGACCTCGTCGCCTGCACGGTCATGGAGCGTTGGGTTGGCGCCCAAAGGAAACCAGTGGGAGAGTTGAGTCAGCGGATCTCAAGAGGATAAACGTTCCCTGAGGCTCGGTCTGAGAAACCATGGCCAATAAGCTCCTGCCCCTGGCAATAATAATCCTCTCAGTTGCGGTAATCGCCGTCCATAATGTTGCCATACATCCGTGGATGCTGGACGATGCTTTCATCTCGTTCAGATATGCCGAGAACTTCTCTTCCGGACACGGGCCGGTATACAACGTGGGTGAAAAGGTCGAGGGTTACACTTCATTCTCATGGGTGGTCTTGCTGGCTTTGGGCAATAAGGTCGGTGTTGACACTGTCCCTCTTTCGAAGATCCTTGGAGTCATCTTCACCGTTGCCTGCGTAATCCTGCTGGCCGGCGCCCACAGATTCGTCAAGCATATAGACCAAAAATCCGCCGTCATCGCTGCCCTGTTCTTGGGCACTTACGGCGTATTCACGCCGTGGGCCACCAGCGGCATGGAAGTCGCCCTTTTTACCTTTCTGGTTCTCTTATCTCTGCTGCTCCATCTGTCGACCAGGGAGGCTGATAACAGCAAGCGTCGGCTCCGACTTTTGGGTGTCATCTGCGCCCTCTCGGCTTTGACCCGGCCGGAGGGCGTTCTGATCTTTGCAGTGCTACTCGGCGACCGGTTGCTCACGGGCATCAAGAAGCGAAAGGCAGCGGTGATGCACCTGGCGCTCTCTTTTTTGGCGATCTATGTTCCATACTTCGCCTGGAGATACTGGTATTATGGGTATCCGCTGCCCAACACCTTCTATGGCAAGGTTGGTGCCAACTTTCACCAGGTAATAAGAGGTGCACAATACCTGGCGGAGTTTGCCATTCCGTCACTGTTTTTAGTAGTCGCTGCGGCAGTTTTCACGGTCCTGCTTGAAAAACAGCGGACTCTCGGGAAGCTTTACCTGCTGCCCGTCATGCTGGCGGCCTACGCCTCATACGTTGTGCTCATCGGCGGGGATTGTATGCCGGCATTCAGGTTCCTCACACCGATGGCACCTGTTTTTTGTCTCGTCTCGGGAGTGGTAATCACCTCGCTGATAAGGGCAAAGATCGCCCTAACCCTTGCGGTGGTGGTTGTCGTCTTCTACAACCTGGCTCAGATGCGAAGCGACGAGGAGATCTATCATCACATAAGAACCGACCTCGTGGCGCTGCACGGAAAGGAAGTCGGCCTGTGGCTAAGAGCCAACCTTCCGCCAAATGCGGTCATAGCTACTAACACCGCCGGCAGCATCCCTTATTTCTCGAAGCTCAAAACCATAGATATGCTCGGGATGAACGACGTACACATCGCACATCGCAAAATTCCGTCACTGGGCCAGGGGTGGCCGGGCCATGAGAAGGGTGATGGATTTTATGTGCTCTCCAAGCGTCCGGATTACATCATGTTCGGATCCAGCCTGGGCTCGCTTTATCCTGCCTTCCCCGGTGATCACGAAATCGCCAAGAGCCCGACATTCCTCCAACTGTATTCTTTCAGGGTCATCAAGCTGGAGTCGGGCAAGAAGCTTCTGATCTATGAAAAGAAGCACAATGGAGATTAAGCAATCGGCAGCATGCGCATTGACTCTGGGAGACAAGGCCGATCTGCACTATGACCTGGAGTTCGCAGGAGCATGGGGATTCTCGGACCAAGTGCAAGAGAAGGAGAAAATCGGAATAACGCAGAAACCCACCCCCCGATAAACGATGGAGAAAGAAAGACATGAAAGAAGACCAGGCAATGATTGCGGTTTGCGGACTCGAATGTCACAAATGTGACATCCGTCAAGCAAGCAACGATCCGAAAATCGCTCAAGAGATCGTGGATTGGTTCAAGAAGGAAAGAAACGAAGACATGAAGCCAGAGGACATTTGCTGCATGGGCTGCAAGGGGGACAGAGCCAAACACTGGTCCCCTGATTGCTGGATACTCCAATGCTGTGTTGACAAAAAGGGCCACCAGTTCTGCTCCCAGTGCTATGAATTTCCATGTGATAGACTGGCCGATTGGTCCAAGCAATGCGAGAGATACGGTAACGCTCTGGCTCGACTCAAACGGATGAAGCAGAGCGAAGGATGGTAGCTTACTCAGACCAGACACGGTCAAGCACAAAAAAGCGTTGATTCAAAGGGGGAATGGTTGTAGATTGGTCTTTTCAGGGGACGTATCGGTTGAGAAGACACGTGACCAGACCGACGAACTGGCGGAAGATCGTCTGAGTGGCAAATGAATCTCCCCAATAAGCTCACAGTAGGCAGGATCATCGTGGCTCCGTTCTTCATGATCTTCCTTCTGATCGACAGCATGTACTTCCGCTATCTGGCTACCTTTCTCTTTGTAATGGCCGCCTTGACCGACGCCTACGACGGGTATCTGGCCAGGAAGACGGGAGTCATAACCGGATTCGGGAAGTTCATGGACCCTCTGGCGGACAAGATACTAGTCTCCACTGCCTTTGTCGCCTTCGTGGCCTTAGGCTACGTTCAAACCTGGATGATTCTGGTGATCATACTTCGCGAGTTTTTAGTGACCGGGTTGAGGAGCCTGGCCGCCTACAAGGGGGTAGTGATAATGCCGTCGTACGTGGCCAAATGGAAAACCGCCTGCCAGATGGCGGCGATAATAGTCATACTCGTTTTCATAAATCTCAAATCCACATTGGTTCCTCTGGGTTACCACTGGAGAATGTTCACCAGCGATTCGGTCTTCCTGGTCTTCGACGTGATGATCTTTGTCACCATGCTTCTAACTGTGGGCACGGGGATCGATTATCTGGTCAAGAGCGCCTTTCTGCTGAAAGGCGTCTTGAAGTAACCTTTAGCTCTAATCGGCCGAGTTGAAACGCAGTCAATTAGCCAAGCTGGTCGCCACGCTCTTCGGTGCGGGATACTTCCCTTTGGCCCCGGGAACCTTCGGCAGTCTGGTCACCCTGGTGATTATTTGGTTTCTCTTTTCGGATTCTTACTATATATTGATACCGGTCGCCGCAGGTTTGTTTCTTCTGAGCGTATGGTCGGCCGGCCGGGCAGAGGAGGTTTTTGGCAAGGACGGAAGCCCCATCGTCATGGACGAGGTCACCGGCATGGTGATCTCTCTGGTTTTCGTTCCTCACCAACTGGAGCACTTTGGAGCAGCATTTCTTCTGTTCAGGTTTTTTGATATCGTGAAACTGCCGCCCGCGCGGAGCATGGAAAAGCTAAAAGGCGGCTGGGGGGTGACCTTGGACGACGTGATGGCAGGCATCTATGCCAATTTGAGTTTGCATCTCATCCTGTATGTCTTAAATTGGAGGTGATTTGGATTCCGTTTTGCCAAACCGAGAGAAGGGCATGAGAGTGGAAATCATCACCATAGGAGATGAGCTACTCTACGGTCAGATACAGGACTCCAACTCCAGTTTCATCGGCGAGAGACTTACCTCCGAGGGAATCGAGGTGGTTTTCAAGACCAGTGTGGGAGACGACATAAACCGCATTGAGGAGGCCTTCAACACCGCTCGATCAAGGGCGGAGGTGATCGTCGCCTCTGGAGGATTGGGTCCTACGCAGGACGACGTGACCAAGAAGGCCGTGGTCAAGGCCTTCAAAAGGAACCTGATATTTCACCAGGAGATCTTGCGGCAGATAGAGGAATCTTTCCGCAAGCGCGGGAGCGTCATGCCCAAAGTGAACCAGAACCAGGCCTTAATTCCCCAGGGAGCCAAAGCGCTTTCCAACCTGTGGGGAGTGGCGCCTGGCATTTTCCTTGAGGAGAAAGAATTCCTCTTTTTCGCCCTGCCCGGCATACCGGTCGAAATGAAGTGGATGCTGGAAAACGAGGTTCTCCCCATACTCAGAGCCAGAAAGCCCCAACGTTTCATTCTGCACAGGAGGTTGAGGACCACCGGAATATCGGAATCTGCGATTTATGAGAAAATCGAACAGTTGATAGATCCAACCGGAAAGGTCAAGGTCGCTTTTCTGCCCGAGCATCTGGGCGTGAATATAAGACTGACCGCAGAGTCGAGTGACAGGAACGAAGCGCTGGGCATAATGGATCAATTCGAGCATAAGATCCGGGAGATTCTGGGGACCCTCATCTACGGAACAGACGACCAGGCTCTCGAAGAGGTGGTGGGGAAGCTTCTTCTGGAAAAGAAAAGGACCATAGCTACCGCGGAGTCCTGCACCGGCGGTCTGATCGGAGCAAGATTCACCAACGTATCGGGAAGCTCCAGGTACTTCGAAAGGGGAGTGGTCACTTACAGCAACCAGGCCAAGACCCAACTCCTCGGCGTACCTGCGGATGTGATCGAGAAACATGGGGCGGTGTCGGAGCAGGTGGCCGTCTTGATGGCGGAAGGAGTGAGAAAACTGGCCGGAGCCGATTACGGCCTTTCTGTCACAGGAATAGCCGGCCCCACGGGGGGAACGCCACAGAAACCGGTGGGGCTGGTCTATATCGGTTTCGCTCACCAGACCGACTCCTATGCCCAGAGGTTCATGTTCGGGGAGGATAGAAAGACCAATCGGGAGAGGGCCGCCCAGGCGGCTTTGAATCTGGTGAGACTGTCCTTGATCGAATAGGTCAACGGACCAAACGGATATGACGAACACGACGGCAGAGCGCTGGAAAGTCGTTCCTTGAGACGGGAGTGCCATGCGAACATTCATTGCCATTGAATTGTCGGACAGCATCAAGAAGATGATTGGAGAAGTCCAGGCGCCATTGAAGAAGACGGACACGTTCGTCTCCTGGGTCAAACCGGGCAACATTCACGTCACCTTGAAGTTTTTGGGAGAGGTGCCGGAGGAGAAGATAGACTCGGTGTATGCTGCAACCGAGAAGGCCGTGGAGGGCGCCAAGAAGTTCACCATGAGCCTCAAAGGGATGGGCGGTTTTCCCAACCTGAGGAGGCCCAGGGTGATATGGATAGGGGCCGGTTCAGGTGAGGAGGAACTCTCGCGCCTGGCAGGGAGAATAGAAGAGGAGATGGAGAAGATCGGTTTTCCCAAGGAGAAAAGGAAGTTCTCCGCGCATTTCACCATCGGCAGGGTGAAATCTCCAAAGAACATTGAACAGCTCGCAGCACAGGTGACATCCTCTGATTTCCTGACGGAGGAAATCCCGGTAACTGAGGTGGTGGTGATGAAAAGCCAGCTTAATCCGAGTGGAGCGATTTATACACCGCTCAAGAAGGTGCCGCTTGGGTGATGGCGGCTTAACGAATCGGTCAGCGGATTAAGCGGATCAAACGGATAACGGCAAAACGCGGTGTCGGCTCGCGATACCTTGCCCAGAACCGAGAGGAGCGCAAGTTTACGGCAGCCCTCCTCAACACAGGTCGGCGGAGGAAGGCAAATCGGTAGGGGTCGGATTTCCAACGGATCTGCAGGACATCCGACCCGGAACAAGGCAGCTGAGGAGTTTGGGAAAGACTCACGAGCCGCGCGATTGCCTATGTTGATTGACATTCAGAGGAAAAGACTGTAATGAGAAGTCGTGAGGAAAGCGAGGTGAAAAGGATGGCAGATATCAAAGACGAAAAAAAGAGAGCTTTGCAGCAGGCGGTGACCCAGATAGAACGGCAGTTCGGCAAGGGATCCATCATGAAGCTGGGGACCGAGACTCTGGACGAGAGCATCCCGGTGATATCCACAGGTTCGCTGGGGCTGGACGTGGCCCTGGGAGTGGGGGGCGTACCCAGAGGAAGAATAGTCGAGGTGTTCGGCCCCGAGGCTTCGGGAAAAACCACCCTGGCACTCCACATCATGGCGGAGGCTCAGAAAAAGGGAGGCATAGCCGCCTTCATCGATGCCGAGCACGCCTTTGACGCCGCCTATGCCAAGAATCTGGGCGTGGACATCGATAATCTTTTGGTCTACCAGCCCGACACCGGAGAGCAGGCTTTGGAGATCGGCGAGACTCTGGTGCGCAGCGGGGCCGTGGACGTGATAGCCGTAGATTCCGTGGCCGCCCTGGTTCCCAAGGCCGAGATCGAGGGGGAGATGGGGGACTCTCATATGGGGCTGCAAGCCAGGCTCATGTCTCAGGCCATGAGAAAGCTGGCCGGCACCATCAGCAAATCCAAAACCTGCCTGGTATTCATCAACCAGATAAGGATGAAGATCGGAGTGATGTTCGGCAATCCGGAAACCACTCCCGGCGGCACTGCTTTGAAGTTCTACTCCTCGGTGAGACTGGATATCAGACGAATATCCTCCATCAAAGAGGGAGACAGGATCCTGGGATCCCGCACCCGGGTGAAGGTGGTCAAGAACAAGGTGGCCCCGCCGTTCAAGCACGCAGAGTTTGACATAATCTATGGCAGAGGGATATACAGAATCGGCGAATTGGTCGATCTGGGGGTCGCCGAGAAGGTCGTTGAGAAAAGCGGCACCTGGTATTCCTACAAAGACGAAAGGCTGGGCCAGGGGAGAGACAACGCAGCCAAGCTGCTGCAAGAAAACCCGGATCTTACCCAGGAGATCGACCGGAAAATAAGAGAGAAGCTGGGGCTAATCAAAGAAAAGCCCAAGGAGAAGGAAGAGGAGCCGGTCAAGAAGTAGGTACGAAATGCCCGAAGGGCTTTCGGACATCCCGATCCATCGAGCCGATGGCAAAGCAAAAGATCATCACCAAGATCGAGCCACAGAAAAGGAACCCGAGAAGGCGATCGGTTTTCATCGACGGCAGGTTCGCCTTCGGAGTGGATGAAGAGGTGGTTTCCAGACTGGGATTGGAGAAAGGCGAGAGCCTAACCGAGACGAGAATCGGCAAAATCCTGGCTGGGAAAAGCGAGAACGAGGCCAAGGAAGCTGCCCTCAGGTTTTTGTCATTTCGCCGCAGAACCGAGAAAGAGATAAGGGACAAGCTCAGGGGGAAGGGGTTCGACCAGAAGGTCATCAAGAAGACGATTGAGAAACTCAAGGGCTACGATCTGCTCAATGACTATGAATTCGCCACCGCCTGGGTCAAGGACAGACTGCGTCATAAACCAAGAGGCAAGAGACTGCTCAGACAGGAACTGTGGAAGAAAGGAATAGCGAAAGATGCGATTGATCAGATAACGGAAGAGTTGTGCCAAAACGAGGGCCGGTCAGCCCTGCAGGTTCTGGCAAGAGCAAGGAAGAGATATGAGAGTTTGGAACCGCAGGTGGCCAGGCGGCGAATGCTCGGTCTTCTGGTGAGAAGGGGGTTTTCCTATGAGACGGCAAAGGATGCTCTGGCGGCGACTTCCGCGCACGAAGCAAACGACTGAGCTCCAGAAGAAGCCCCGGGCCAAGCCATAAAGGCTCGGCTACGTACAGAAGTAATGCATACGAGATTGAACATCCAAAAATAGACCAGCAACCGAACGAGAGATGAAAAGCAGCGAGATTAGAGAGAAGTTCCTGAAATTCTTTGACCAGAGGGATCATAAGATCTATCCCAGCTCGTCCTTGATCCCTAAGGACGATCCCACTCTGCTTTTTGCCAATGCAGGGATGAACCAGTTCAAGGACGTCATCCTGGGGAAGAAGAAGCCGGAGCACAAACGAGCTGCTTCCTGTCAGAAGTGCATTCGCGTTTCAGGCAAACATAATGATCTGGAAGAGGTGGGCAAGGACACAACCCACCACACTTTCTTCGAGATGCTGGGGAACTGGTCCTTCGGCGACTACTTCAAGAAGGATGCAATAATCTATGGCTGGGAGTTCTTGACCCAGGTGTGCGGTCTTCCCAAGGATAGGCTATGGGCCACGGTCTTTCGAGATGACGATGAGGCAGAGAAGCTCTGGTACGAGCACACAGATATCAGGAAAGGCAGGGTGCTCAGATTCGATGAGAAGGAGAACTTCTGGGAGATGGGAGAGATCGGCCCTTGCGGCCCCTGCTCGGAGATTCATTATGATAAAGGCGAGAAGTACAGATGCCACCGCCCTGACTGCGGAGTCAACTGCCCCTGCGGAAGCTTTGTTGAAGTATGGAATCTTGTATTCATGCAATTCAACAAGGACGAGAAAGGGAATCTCTCCGATCTGCCTGCCAAGGGGGTCGACACCGGGATGGGAATGGAGAGGCTGACCGCTGTCATGCAGAAGGTCGACTCCAACTACGATACCGATCTTTTCGTGCCCCTGATCAAAGAGACGGAGAGAATAACCTCGCTTAGCTACAGGGAATCGGATCAAGAAGAGTCCTTTCGGGTGATAGCGGATCACGTCCGGGCGCTCTCCTTCGCCATTGCCGACGGGGCCATTCCCTCCAACGAAGGACAGGGTTACGTGGTGCGCAGGATACTAAGAAGGGCTGCCCGTCACGGGAGGCTGCTGGGGCTTCACAAGCCTTTCATCTACGGACTATCCAGCATCGTGGTGGATCTGATGGGAAGAGTGTATCCGGAGCTCGAAGCGAAGAAGGAACACGTCGCCCTGGTGATCAAGTCAGAGGAGGAGAGATTCGAAGAGACGCTGGACTCGGGATTGGAGCTTTTTGAAAGGGTAACGGAGAGAGTGAAAAAGGATGGAGGAAACACAATTCCGGGAGAAGAGGTTTTCAAGCTCTACGATACTTACGGGTTTCCGCTGGATCTGACCCAGGTTATGGCCGGCGAGAAGGGCCTGTCCATAGACCTGGCAGGTTTCGGCAGGCTCCTGCAGGGTCAGAGGGAGCGTTCCCGGACGGCTAGCGCAGGAGTCACCCGGGACCTTCTGGTATCTTGTGATGATGTAAGCGAATTCGTCGGGTACGAGAACCTGGAGGAGAGGGCAACCGTGCTGCCATCATCCAGGAAGGATCTGATCATTCTGGATCACACGCCCTTTTATCCCGAAGCGGGCGGACAGGTGGGGGACGCCGGTGTCATCCTCTCGGACGATTTTGAATTCGAAGTTCAAGATACAAAGAAGGAGGGTGACGCCATCCTCCACGTCGGAAAGATCACCAAAGGAAAAGTCGAGGATGTGATCGGAAAAGAAGTTTCGGCCAGCGTGGACAAAAAGAGACGAAACGCAATCAGGAGAAACCATACCGCCACGCATCTGTTGCATAAAGCTCTGAGGGAAACTTTAGGTGAGCACGTGAATCAGTCCGGATCCCTGGTTGCACCCGATAGGCTGAGATTCGACTTCACGCATTTCAAGAGCCTGGATGAAGCGGAGCTGAAAAAGGTGGAATCACTGGTAAACCAGAAAATCTGGGAGAATAGCCCGGTAGGCTGCAGTGAGCTTCCCATGAACGAGGCCAAGAAGCTGGGTGCCACGGCGCTTTTCGGAGAAAAATACGGAGACGTGGTTCGCATGGTGGAGGTGGAAGGATACTCAAGGGAACTCTGCGGCGGCACCCACGTGCGCGCCACAGGTGAAATCGGTCTGTTCAAAATCGTCTCGGAGACCGGCATTGCTGCCGGCATGAGAAGGATAGAGGCAGTGACCGGCGAGGCGGCATATGGGCTGACAGAAAAACAAAAGGAGCTGATCGAAGATTTGGCCTTTATCTTCAAGACCACGGAAGAGAACCTGAGAGAAAGGGCCGAGACCTTGGTCAAGACCAGCAAACAGCTGGAGAAGAAGGTGAAAGAGGCTCAGAAGGTATCTGCCAAGAGCAAGGTCGAGGAATTGGTCGAAAGCTCCGTTGATGTCAATGGAATCAAGGTAATCGCGCACCGAGTTGAGGCAGAAACACGAAATGACCTCTTGGAGTTGGCGGACACCATAAGAGAGAAATCCAAATCCACGGTTGGCGTACTGGCAGGGATACTGGATGGAAAAATCGCCTTCGTGGCCGTGGTCACCGACGATTTGATCAAATCCAAAGGCATAAAGGCAGGCGACGTGGTCAAGGAGATAGCCAGGCTCGCCGACGGAACCGGGGGAGGCAAACCTCATCTTGCACAGGGTGGGGGGAAGGATCCGACGAAGTTACAGAGCGCTCTGGATAGTTTGCCGAAGATAGTAAAGAAGATGATTGGATAACCTCACCCCCTGTATCCCCCTCTCCATGAAATGGAGAGGGGGACCAAGGGGGAGAGGCGATTCGTAGTTGCAGCCGCAATCTTTAGATTGCGCTGATGGTACGAAATCAAATATCCGACTGAAAACCATGTCCGTATATGAAAAGCTCTTGAATGTTCGGGACGAGAAAGGAGCCGGGTTCCTGGTCCTCCTTGATCCGGATAGAATGAGCGTGCCCGGTATAGTGGATCTGGCCAAAAAGTCGGAACAGGGAGGCGCCGACGGTTTTCTGGTCGGTTCCAGCCTGCTGCTATCCACCAGGTTCGATGACGCGGTAAAGGAGATCAAAGCCAACGTGAGCATCCCGGTGACCATCTTTCCGGGAAACGCCAACCAGGTGTCCAGATACGCCGATGCGATTCTGTTTCTGTCTCTCTTGAGCGGCAGAAACCCTCACATGCTGATCGGGGAGCAGGTCAAGGCGGCCCCGGCCATAAAGGAATTCGGCCTGGAGCCGATTCCGACCGGCTATTTGATAATAGAGTCTGGCGGAGCTACTTCGGTTCAATTCATGAGTAACACCCACCCCATTCCCCGAAACAAGCCCGACATCGCCAAGGCCCACGCTCTGGCAGCCGAGTATCTTGGAATGAAATTCGTTTTTCTGGAGGCAGGCTCGGGCGCGGAAAATCCGGTGCCGGATATGATAGTACGCGAGGTAAGAGATTTCGTCTCCGTTCCTCTCATCGTCGGGGGAGGAATAAAAGACCCGGACGTGGCGTACGGCAACGTCAAGAATGGTGCCAGCTTCGTGGTGATCGGGAATTTCTTGGAAGAGAATGAGTCTCTGATAGAGGAGTTTGCGGAGGCAATTCATGCGGGCAAGAAGACAAAAGCCACGTAGGTTGATCAGCAGTAGGGGCGATTCATGAATCGCCCCTACCAGGAGATTGCTTCGTCGCCCGGACGGGCTCCTCGCAATGACGGAATGGTACAACGTCACGTAGAAAGCGACATACCACAATGGATGCTAAGACAAACGAAAAGGTCAGCCTGATTCAAGAAGAGATCCGGGAAAGCGTTGAGCTGAAGAACAAGGTCAAGGAAGAGCTTGCCGACAAGATCATCGAAGTGGCTCACGCGCTGGCAAAGTGCATCAAGGACGGCGGCAAGATTCTGCTCTGCGGCAACGGAGGCTCAGCCGCCGATGCCCAGCATTTCGCTGGAGAACTAGTCGTCAGACTTTCCTCAGACTATACCAGGAGTGCCCTCCCGGCCATCACACTTTCAAGCAACGATTACGTCCTCACCGCATGTGCCAACGATTTCGGCTTTGAGCAGGTCTTCTCCCGGCAGATCGAAGCGCTGGGGAAGCCGGAAGACGTCCTCTTTTGCATCAGCACCAGCGGCAACTCGCCTAATCTGATCGTCGCAGCCGAAAAAGCAAAAGAGAAGAAGATGAAGACCGTCGGCCTTCTGGGCAGAGACGGTGGAAAACTCAAAGATCTTTCTGATTTCTCCATCATTGTCCCCTCCAACAACACCCCTCGAATTCAGGAAACCCATATTTGCGTCTGTCACATTCTGTGTGAGCTTGTTGAGAAAGAGCTTTTCGACTGACCTAGCCTTCGGGCGGATGCGACGCCAACGAGCTTGCAGGAGAGCGCGCCCAAGAGTTAGTCTGATGGAGCCGGAAAAACCTTGACTTTCGGAGCGAGATCGGTTAAACTGGCCAACAAGCATTCTGCAGGGGGAAATCCAGAGTATGAGAAGGTCAGGGTGAATTCGACCAGCTTTAGGCACCTGCAATGGCGCGCATAGTACCGAAATTTGCCCGCCGTTGTCCAGCGTTGACGGAAGGAGGTGGTAATCGAACAGATTAATACCAGCAGGTATAACCGACAGGCACTGAATGTACTTCAGCGCCATTGACATGTCAAACGAGGAGAAGTGGGAGGAGGAACGATCATGCCGGGAACAATCCTGCAGATCAATTTCAAGTTCAGTGTGACAAGGGCCGAGTATGAGCAGGCGGTATCTTCCCTTGCGGGCGATTTCGCGGCGCTTGCCGGTCTCCGTTGGAAGGTCTGGATCATGAACGAGAAGGAGCGGGAAGCGGGGGGAATCTACATGTTCAAGGATGCCGCTTCAGTCAAGGCCTTCCTTGATGGACCGCTGGCAGCCAAGGTGACGGGTCACCCAGCCCTCAGTGATTTCAGCGTGAAACAGTTCGACGTGATGGAGGATGTGACCAAAATAACGCGCGGTCCTGTTTAGTAAGCTTGGCGGAAGCGCAGACGCGGACAAACTCTGCGCTTCCGCCGGTCACTTGCCCCTCGGGTCTCAGATGGTGTTGCCCGCTACCATGTGCGTCCTGCAACCCGGCTCTTCAAGCATCGGCATTCGGGTCCATCCCCGGAGGGAGATCGTTACCCTGTTTGGCCCGTCTCTGAGATTACACCTGACCCTCGCCAGATCCCCTGTTTAAGCCGTGTTTGCCACGTCCAAAAGCCCTTGACTTTTCAAGTCAATTCGGATAAACTGGAAGGCATGCATTTCTCGAAGAATCCGTTCACAACCAGTTCGGGGAGAAGAAGTATGAAAACAGGAATTCGGGTCCTGGCTCTGTTTGTGGTCGCTGTTGTCCTTTCTTGTTCGGCGGAGCAGTCCCGTGAGGGCTTCGAGGGAAGGGTGGCCATCATGTATGCATTTCCCGCAGAGGGGCAGCTTCTAAGAGGTGAGATGAATCTGGAGGACAGCGTCTTCTCGAAGGGAAGGGTCTTCTGGATAGGAGAAATCTCGGGCAAAGACGTCATCGTGGTCAACTCCGACGTGGGAATGACCAATGCGGCCATGACCACCCAGCTTCTGATCGACGAATTCAATCCCCGGCAGATAATCTTTACCGGCATATGCGGCGGCATAGATCCGGAAAATAGCATCGGCGATATTGTGATTCCCGAATTCTGGGTGACCCATGATTATGGCCTGTACAACAAGGATGGGTTCAAAACCGGTTGGATCAGCGTGCATCTTCCAGAAAAGCAGGTGGTGGACACCGTAACGTTTTTTGCTGTGGATGATGATCTTCTGACAATCGCAAGGATCGTGAATCCGGAACTCAATCCGATCCTCGGCAGGACGCCGAAGATCAAAGTGGGAGGCAACGGATCAAGTGGGAACTCTTTCATAGATCAGGTGGAGAAAAGGGAGTGGCTGAAAGAGAACCTGGACGCCGAGATCGTGGATATGGAATCCGCGGCCGTGGTTCAGGTGGCGAAGATTAACGGTGTGCCGGTTCTGGTTGTCAGATCCTGTTCGGACCTGGCGGGCGGCTCGGGTTCCTCCACGGCCAGAGACGAGATACAGGAATTTTTCGAGGTGGCTGCAGACAACAGCGCCAGCTTTGTGCTGGACTTCCTTAAGGAGCTGTAGGCATGTACCTGTGGCCGGCACCAAGCGGTCCAATTAAGTACCTGCCGCGTACAAAAACCCTTGACATTCCAAGTGAAATGGGGTAAACTATAAGTGTGTATTTCCATTCGGAGGACGATAACACCGTCTCGGTCGCCTCGCCACAGACGCCGGGGCAAACTTGTCGGCGTCAGGACTGACGGACACGGAGGAGAGTGGCAACGAAACGGCTAAGGGGGTGGTGAGGATAACCGGTTGAGGTTTTCAAAGGCAAAATCTTAGGCAGAGTTCTCTTGTTCCATAATGTTATCAGTAAGGGGTAAGGCTTGCGTCCTGCTGCCACCTCCGGAAGAGACATTATCGGACGGAGAAAAACCGTTAAAGAGTGGAGGTCAGAATGCAGGGCAGCAAGCTTTATGTGGGAAATCTTGGCTACCTGGTGGACAAACAGGAGCTGGAAGACCTGTTTTCCGAATACGGCCAGGTAAGGGAAGTCAGGCTGATTGAGGGCAGGGGTTTCGGGTTTGTCGAAATGTCCAGTCCGGCCGAGGCTGAAAAAGCAAAAGAAGGACTGGACGGATCCGATTTCAAAGGACTAACTCTCAAAGTCGACGAAGCCCGTCCGCCTCGAACCAAGGGAAGAGGTGGCCGCCCGCCAAGGGACAGAGGGGGAAGAAACTTTCGAAGATACTAGTATTTCTGCAAAAGGATCGGATTTGACGGCCGATCCCCATTGTATGAGACAAGCCACCTGTGTCTTTGGTAAATGGCCAGTTTTCCACAGGGGCAGGTGGCCTGGTGCCTGCGCAGCTTCGTTCCTTAGATTCCGGCAGCGACCTTATGCCGCATCCGCTGGCCGACCGAGCTGTTTCCTCCCGAACAGGCGTCATTACTAAGGTGCGGACCTCGCCTGCGCCCTCGGCGGACTTCTTTGGTGAGCGGAGTTCTATCAATACGTCGCTCCTTAACCCCTGGCCAAGAGAAAAAGGAGGGAAGCAATGGCACGGGCCAAGAATGGCGACATGGTCAGCGTTCACTATACGGCCAAACTGGAGGATGGCGAGGTAGTTGACTCGACGGCCCAGCAGGAGCCCTGGCGGTTCAAGCTGGGGGAAAGCCGGGTGATTGCGGGCTTTGAGGAAGCCGTAGTGGGCATGAGTCCGGGAGAATCGAAGACGGTCAAGGTCTCCTCGGACAAGGCCTACGGGCCCCACCGCAAAGAGAGACTGCTGGTGGTGGATCGAGACAGGCTTCCCAAGCACGTAAAGCCGAAGGTCGGTCAGTATCTGAGGATTCCCCAGGGAGATGGCACCGTCGCTACAGTGACGGTCGCCGGGATCTCTGAATCGAAGGTGACCATAGATACCAATCATCCTCTGGCAGGAAAAAATTTGGTTTTCGATATAGAGCTGGTGGAGATTCTGAAACCCTAATCCCGTGCGCTGCAAGCGCGACGGTTCTTCGGGGCAGAATAAGAAGCGACTGCTGTAAGTCGGCGAAAAGCCCGCGTATCGGTAGGATACCGCGGGCTTTGTCGTTCTTTGGCCTCGGAAACTTGATCGCAACAACTTCCCTTGAATTTGTCGGATAGGTAGGCCGATATACCTTAAGGGGTGCTCCAGGCAAAGGGAAAATGGCTTGACTTTTCACCCCCAAAGGGATAGAATGAAAGCCGTGCCATTCCTTTGACCAAACAAAGGCCGCGTGAGGTCCAAGGAGGACTGCCGCCGGTCAAACCGACAAAGGAGGTGTCAAAATGATTAGGTCGATCGTTGCTGTGCTGCTGGCATCGATAGTCATGTGCGGCACCGTTCAGGCGCAGGATCGAGGCTTCGGTCTGGGGCTTATCATCGGCGAGCCCACAGGGTTAAGCGGGAAGCAGTGGGTGGACAGCAGAAGGGCGGTCGACGGTGCGGTGGCCTGGTCGTTTGACGAAGATGCTGCCCTGCACCTGCACGGGGATTTCCTGTGGCACAATTTCGGCGCAATCAAAGTGGACAGAGGAGACTTCAATCTGTATTACGGACTTGGCGGAAGGATCAAATTCGCGGATGACAGCAAGGCCGGGGTGCGGGTACCCTTTGGCATGGGTTACCTGTTCGAGACTGCGCCCATGGATTTCTTCGTTGAGATCGTCCCCATACTGGATCTGGCACCCAAAACGGATTTCAGCCTGAACGCGGCACTCGGGATAAGATATTTCTTCGGGCAGAAAGCACGCAATTAGAATCCCGTGACACCAATCTACGGCCTGGTGGATCAGTCAATCAGCCTCCTCGTGTCGCCTCTGTCGATATCCTGACAGCGGCGCGTTTCCGGGTCCGAGCGCCAATAGGATTGCACACAGCGAACCCTAGACGTCAACCGGTATGCACCCGGGTGCCTGACTTCTTTGTTTAACGCGGAGCCTCCCGGAATTGTCCCTCCAGAAGAAGATAGCCAGAAACGCCACCTATAACTTTTTGGTCAAGGCCGTGGGCTTGGCCTTTGGCTTTGCTGCATCGGTGATAGTGGCCCGCTTTCTGGGACCGGAAGACTACGGCATCTACAGCTTCGTCATATGGTTTCTGGGCACCATCGGGCTCCTGGTGAACCTGGGGATACCAACAACCATAACCAAATATGTCTCCGAGTACGTGGGCAGGAAGGATTTCTCTGCTGTCTCGGCAATCTTCAGCCGGCTTTTCAGATTCGAGATCGTCTCGGGCACGCTGGTGAGCGTAATTCTCTTCCTCCTTGCCCAGCCGATCGCCCGCTGGTACGACAATCCCGATCTGACGCTCTATCTGAGAGTGGCCTC
>CAYFQZ010000644.1:0-3846 GCA_964345305.1 uncultured Ignavibacteria bacterium
CCAGAGAATCGAGGCCCGGGACACCCACCGCTTGGGGGCTCTTCCGGGGATCAAGAAACCCCGGTCAGAATTCAATAGAAACATTGCCCCCGCACAGAACCACCGACCCCCCAGGCCCCTTGTTCAGGTCAACTAGGGAGGTCAGGGAGAGGGTAACAGATGCGAAACCGGGGCGTCTTTGCATCCGGTCGACCTTCGGGCTGAGTGGTCACTATATCCCGCGATTTTCTGATTGACTTGGCAGGCAGGATTTGCTATATTCGAATGACTAATTAAGCATTAAAGAACGGGCCTCTCGCACAGGCCTGCTACATCTCTGCAAAAAGGGGAAGAGACAACCTAAGAGAGGGAAGTTTGAGCGCGGGAGAGAGCCATGCTGAAGAAACGATCGAAATACCAAGAGACACTCAAGAAGTTGCGCAGGCAGGCTCAGGGCGGTAGTACGAAAGCCATGGAACAGTTGTACAGGAAGTGTCACATCAACCAGATAATGATCAATGGGGAGCTTGTAGACCTAAAGCGGAGGTTTGCGGAATCTCCAAGCGGGTTTTAATAAGGACAAGGTAGCCGGCATCCCTGGACCAGGGGGGAGCCGCGAACGCTCCGGGGACCCGGGCAAAGGAACCTGAGACCCGGGGAGAAGAAAGAAGTTAACTAAAGGAGGTTAGAATGCAAGGCAGCAAGCTTTACGTCGGGAATCTTGGTCTGTCCGTAACCAATCAGGACTTACAGGATTTGTTTTCCCAGCATGGTGAGGTTAGGGAAGTCAACATTATTGAAGGTAAGGGTTTTGGGTTTGTTGAAATGTCCAACCCAGCGGAAGCTGAAACAGCAAAGGAAGCATTGGACGGTTCTGATTGCAAAGGACTTACCTTGAAAGTTGACGAAGCTCGCCCACCGAGGAAGAGGGAGGGAGGAGGTCGCCCACCCGGGAGGGGGAGGAGAGGAGGTCGCCCACCTGGAAGGAGGCAAGGAAGAAACTCTCGAAGATATTAGAATAATTACAGGTTAATCCGATTGCGCCGGCAGGGTGTGGTAGTCAGACGCCCATCCCTGCGAGATAGACGTTGATAGAAGCATATGGAGATTTTTCTGGTGAATCGAGGCTGGGGGACACCCACCGCCTGCCCCGGTCTCTTGAGAATGAAGAAGCCCCACTTAGAATTTGAAAGAAACATTGCTCCCCCAGCCAAACCACCGACCCCCCAGGCCCCTTGGTGAGATCAAATAGGAAAGTCAAACGAGGGCCAGCGGATGCAAAAGGGACACATCTTGCGTTCGATGGCCTTGGGTCTTGAGCCTGAACTTCCGGTGCAGGCAAGCTTGCTGTCGCCAGGGTCCAAGATGAACCCGGTCTCGCCAGTGGAACCGGTTGGGCAGTTCTGGCGCTGTGAAATCGACGCCATAGCTTGAGCTGGCATGTAGTGGCACTGATGCCTTTACTGGTCAACAGCGAAATATCCCTGAATCGTGCCCAAAATCTGTTGACAAACCCGGGTGTGATTGCTATCTTAAAAGCTGTAACCAAGTACTGAACACATATCTATCTTACTGGCCAGCTTTCCTGAAGAGGAGTCTTTTTCTCCGCTACAGCATTTACTCAAAGCGTCATGGTAAAGAGGAGGTATCTTGTCATCTGCAGGAGATTGCATGAGAGAACCGTAACTGCCTTTTCTCCTGCCGCTGTTCAAAGCCTTCGTTGATTTAGTTTTTCTCCATCTCAAGCCAAGCTTCCTCCTAGCGAGGATGATAGACTTGTGCAAGTAATGAAGAGTTCACTGCCAATGTGAGGCTGAGCGAAACAGAGAATTCTTGTCTCTTGACCCACCACACGTGGGCCCAAGCGCATCCGAGAGGAGATGTCGAACCATCAAACCTTTTTCCAAGGAGGTCCCTGGGAAAAACTGATACACCTAACACTTCTGACCACCGGGATATGCAGGTTGGCTTGAAACCTTTCAACTCTTATCCCGGCAAAAGAGGGGCGCTTTCCGTTGACTAAAACATCAACCTTTCCGCCATAGGCAGATCCGCCTGCGGCGGACAAACCAAAGGAGTAGTGTCATGCTGCGCAAAAGCTTTAGTTTTGTGGTAGTAGGGACGATCCTGTTCCTGCTGACTGTCTTTATGGTCATGGCTGCCTCGCACGTGCAGGCCGAGTCCAGGGCCGGGGACCAGATCCAGTATTGGGTCACCATTGACAAAGACTTGGCCAGTGTGCGCGCCCAACAGGGAGATTTCAAAGAGGGGGCGGCGGCGCTGTTCGAGCGTCAAGCGGCCAGCGGCCGCTGGCTGCGGCTTGAGCAGGCTGAACGCAAAGGCTCGGCTGCACGGGCGCCCCGCACTTTTAGCTACGCTGTGGCCATCGATGGTGACTACGCCATCGTGGGTGCCCAATGGCACGACGGCTTCAAAGGTGCAGCTTACATCTTCAAACGCAAAGGGAATGGCTGGACCGAAGTACAAAGACTCATGCCCTTCGACCTGGGACGGTTCGACCACTTCGGCAGTTCTGTCTCGATAAGCGGCGATTACGCCGTTGTCGCGGCGACGTGGCAGGGCCTCTTCGAGGGCGCAGTATACGTGTTCAAGCGTGTCGATGACCAGTGGGTTCAACAGCAGAAGCTCACGCCCGACCATGCCATGCCCGATGGCCAATTCGGAACCAGAGTGAGAATCGAGGGGAGCGAGATCACTGTCGGTGGTGCTCTGACCGATTCGTACGGAATCGAAGCGCGTCCGACATACAAGTTCCGGCTTGCCGACGAAAAGTGGACGCGGGAGCAGAAGGCTGATGGTCCCTTTCCCAGTCCTGCTGCCGCCGGCACCGAGGATCTGGTTCCGGATGCGTCGACGGCCGAGGATCTGCGTCAACTCACAGACCTGACGGAGATAGAGGCGGGAAGACCCTCTCTGGCCCCTGCTACGCCACCTGACCCGGTTACCTGGGTCCGGGCAACTGATGCTATTTTTGAGGACCGGGTCGAGATCACCTGGGCCAGCGACACTCTCGACGCCATCGTTTACAAGATCCTGCGTGAGGGTGCGCTGCTATCAGTCACGTCCAGCGACGATTCGCTTTACGCTGATGAGACGGGTGTGCCCGACGTTACCTATGACTATTGCGTGATCATCAAAAACATGCTCGGTGAGGAGTCCGCGCCGGCGTGCGATCCCGGCAGCCGCATCATTTTCCCCCCGCTGTCGATTTCCGCCTCTGACGGACATTATGACCGGTTCGTGCGCGTCACCTGGACCGATCACTCCATGATCGAGGCGGGATACCTGATCAGGCGGGACGGGGCCGACTTGGATACTGTGGCCGCAAACATGGGCTGGTATGACGACACCACTGCCGTGCCGGAGGTGGTCTACAACTACCAGGTGATTGCCTTCGATGCCGACGGCAATCAGGCCGAGCCTGCGGCAGACTCGGGTTTCCGTGGGGTCATCCTGCCGCCGCTTGAGGTTTCGGTCTCGGATGGTGAGTATGAGGACCGGGTGATGGTCACCTGGATGGATCAGGCCGACAATGAGGAAGGCTACAAAGTCTATCGAAACGAGTCGCTGATCGCAACCACCGACGCCGGTGTTCAGTCGTATGAGGATTGGACCGCCGAATTTGGGACGGCCTACACCTACTGCGTAAGAACGCTGGGCGCAGGTTCAGTTGAATCCATCCCCATATGCGATGACGGCGGCAGGGGCATCCTGCCGGCTCCGACCGGCGTTGCCGCCAGCGACTCGACCTATGACGACCGCATCGAAATCACCTGGGAGGATCCTTCCGCTCTGGAAGACGGTTTTGAAATCCAGCGCGACGGCCTGGTGATCGACAGCACCCGG
>CAYFQZ010000645.1:0-2187 GCA_964345305.1 uncultured Ignavibacteria bacterium
TGGAAACCAACATAAGTGAATATCCGCTTTTTGCAAAAGGGAAGGTAAGGGACGTGTACGATCTGGGCGATAAGCTTCTGATCGTCGCCACCGACAGAATCTCCGCTTTCGACGTGGTACTTCCCAACGGAATTCCGGGCAAAGGAAAGCTTCTGACTCAGATGTCTCTTTTCTGGTTCAGGTTGGTGAAGGGCGTGGCGGAAAACCACTTGATAACCGCGGATGTGGATGAATATCCGGAAGGTCTCAGGAAGTACCGCAACCTGCTTGACGGAAGATCCATGCTGGTCAAAAAGGCCAGGCGGATTGACGTCGAATGCGTGGTTAGAGGATACATAGCCGGCTCCCTTTGGAAGGAATACAAGAACAAGGCAACCTATCAGGGAAAGTCGGATACCATAGAGCTCTTTGGAGTCCAGCTCCCCTCAAATCTCACCGAGTCGCAGAGGCTGCCCTATCCGATATTCACCCCCACCACCAAGGCTGAAGAAGGGCACGATCAGAGTCTGACTTTCGACGAGGTAAAGAGGATGGTGGGGGAGGACCTGGCGCTGGAGCTCAGAAGCAAGAGCGTGCGCATATATAAGAAGGCGGCGGATTATGCGGAAAGAAGAGGAATGATCCTTGCGGACACCAAATTTGAGTTTGGAAAGCTAAACGGCAAGCTCATCTTGATCGATGAGATATTCTCCTCCGACTCCTCCCGATTCTGGGACAAGAGCATTTACAAGAGGGGCCGGCCCCAGGAGGCTTTCGACAAGCAAATCGTCAGGGACTATCTGGAATCGATCCGTTGGAACAAGAAACCGCCGGCACCTCCTCTGCCGGATGAAGTCATCCTAAGAACCCTTAGCAGGTACCGACAGGCATATCAGAGATTGGTTGGATAGAATCACCTTACCCCCTTTAGCCCCTTTCTCCTCCCGTGGACACAGGGATTTTAGGGTGCGAGGTCTCTTAGCAAAGGAGACGGCAAATGGCAAACGAAAAATCAGGGTTCATAAAAATCCGGCGAGCGCTTTTGAGTGTATCCGACAAGACCAATCTGGTTGAGCTGGCTAAGGTTCTCTCACGGTTCGGGATAGAAATAATCTCCACCGGCGGCACGCAGGCCGAGTTGAAGAGTGCCGGCATCCAGTCGATATCCATCTCCTCATTCACCGGTTTTCCCGAGGTCTTGGGAGGACGGGTGAAGACGCTTCACCCCAAGGTCTTCGGGGGCATTCTGGCTAAAAGAGACGATGAGCAACAGAAAAAGGAGGTGACCGAGCAGGACATAAAATATGTCGATCTGGTGGTGGTCAACCTCTATCCTTTCGGCAAGGTAATCACCCAGAAGCAGGTCCCGCAGGACGAGGCCATCGAGAATATTGACATCGGCGGTCCCAGCATGCTCAGAGCCGCCGCGAAGAACTATCAATCCGTGGCGGTGGTGGTGAATCCCGGCAGATATGGGGACATCATTCGGGAACTGGAGGCAAACGATGGCTCGCTGTCCTTGGAGACTCGCCTCAGACTGGCGGTCGAGGCTTTTCAATACACTGCCTACTACGACAGCATGATAGCCAGCTACTTCAAGGGTCTGATGCCTTCAGATGGAGGAGAATATCCCCAGTACCTGACCCTGGGATGGGAAAAGACTGAGGGTCTAAGGTACGGAGAGAACCCGCATCAGAAGGCGGCTTTCTACAGAGATCCCGCTTTCAAGGGAACCAGCATCGCCCGATGCGACATTCTCTCCGGGAAGGAGCTATCGTACAACAACATCAACGACCTGGACGCCGCTTTAGCCATGGTGGAGGATTTCCCGGAGAAGCCGTTTGCCGTGCTTCTCAAACACACCAATCCCTGCGGCGCCGCCTGCGCAGATTCTCTGGATGAAGCTTACCAGGATGCCTTAGCTTGTGATCCGGTCTCTGCCTTCGGTTCAGTAATCGGGCTCAACCGGGTCGTGGACATGCCAGCCGCAAAGAAGCTTCACGATACCTTCTTCGTGGAATGCGTGCTGGCTCCCGGCTACGAGCCGGAGGCCCTGGAACTCTTGAAAAAGAAGAAAAACCGAAGGTTCCTTGCCTGCCCGGATCTGCTGAACTCCCACAAAGCCAACCAAGACGTGGTGAAGGTCATCAAGGGCGGGGCCCTGTTGCAGACGCCTGACGACCATCAGATGAAAGAGGCCGATTTGAA